>NZ_SUMG01000007.1 GCF_009910325.1 Isachenkonia alkalipeptolytica | reverse complement strand
AAGAAACATGGCCTTTCTTGCTTTTTAAATGAAATATTCAATTTTAACATAAAAAACAAATTAATATTTGAGTTTTAGACGACCGAAGCAAGGGGCGGGGTTGCATTTATACGCAACCTGACGGAGGCATTTGTGTCATTGGATGACTCAAACACCTCCGTCCCCTTTGGGTCTCCTTTGGGTCAACATTTGGGTTATCCTCTGTAACATGTTCACAAAAATCCCCGGTACAGCTTTGGGAAATCGGCCTCGGGATTGTTAGAAATTCCCCCTCATCAAATCCGAAATTCTGCCGATAATAGTAAATAGGCTACAGAAGAACATAGCGTTTCATCAGCTAAGAAGCAATAATACATAGGAGGTGTAGGCCTTAGGCCAAGCATATGAAAAGTATTAAGACAAAAATGGTTTTGGTGTTTTCAATTGTCAGTTCCGTGATTTTACTGGCGGCGGGGTTGGTGTTATTTAACATGGCCAGTGACGGAATGACGGATTTATCGGAGAATTTAAGTGAAGAGATCATTCAGGGACAGGCGGATAATGTCTCCGCTTTGATCGATCGGAAAATGGCAGAGTTGAACCTGATCGTGGAGTACGACGGAGTGAAGGAAATGGACATCGACGAAGCCGGGCGGTTTATGGAACATGCCCTGGAGACCAGCGATTTTGGAACCCTAAGTCTCGTGTTCCCCGACGGAAGCGCCTACGGAGCCGACGGCCAGTCCTTTGACTTTAGCGACAGCGCCTATATGGAGCCAATTTTTGAGCAGGGAGAGGCCACCTATGTGACCAACCCCTTTCCCAGCTCCATGGACGGAAGAATGCTTACGGTATTTGCCCATGAAATCCGGGATTTTCGAGGAAATGTGGTGGGAGCCATCTCCGGGTCCATGTATCTCGATGAACTCACCGCCACGGTGGAGGAAATCAATTTGGAAGGGGCCGGATTCGGCTGGGTGGTCGACGGTGAAGGGAATGTGATTGTCCACCGGGACCCCGAGGTCGCCGGAGAGGATAACATCACCGAAGAGTCCAGCCGGTACTATGAACTGGGGCAGGATTTCAGTAGCATGGAGGGGCAGGCCTTCGGCCGGCAGCGGATCTCCGTTGCGGGAGAGGACTCCTACATCTTCTATGCGGACATCGATAATACCCAGGACTGGAAGCTGTTGATCGAAATTCCCAGGGCCAGCCTGTTGAGCGGACTCGGTCAGTTCGTGAATCTGTCCCTGATCCTGCTGGTCATTGCCATCGGTGCGGTGATTGTGGCCTCCTATTTGGCGGCGAACGTGATTGCAAAGCCCATCAAGGCCCTTAGTGAAGAAAGTCGGGCCTTTATCGATTTGGACGTCAGCAAGGATATCCCCGAGAACCTGCAAAACCGACGGGATGAAATCGGGGAGCTGGCGAAGGTACTGCAGCTGGTCACCGAAAGCCTGCGGGAAGTGCTGACAAAGATTCAGGGCCTCTCCGGTTCCGTATCCTCCTCTTCGGAGCAGTTGATGGTCACCAGTGAAGAGTCCTCGAAGGCCTCCGACGAAGTGGCAAAAACCATTGAAGAGATGGCAAAGAGCGCCGGAGAACAGGCGACGGATACGGAAAAAGGGGCGGAAGGAATTTATGCCCTGGGAAAACTCCTGGAAGAGGATGAAACCCTGATTGAAAGCCTGAATGTATCCAACAATCAGATCGACACCTTGAAAAACGAAGGAAACGTGATTTTACAGGAACTGGTGGAGAAATCAGAAATGAACAAAAGCGCTTCAGAGAAAGTGCGCCAGGTGATGCTGGATACCCGGGATCGATCAGGGAAAATTCAAAATGCCAGCCGGATGATCGCAAGTATCTCGGAGCAGACCAATTTACTGGCCTTAAATGCGGCGATTGAAGCGGCCAGAGCGGGAGAAGCCGGCCGAGGATTCTCCGTTGTGGCGGAGGAAATCCGAAAGCTTGCGGAGGAGTCGTCGAATTTCACCGAGGAGATCAACGATATCTTGCTGGAGCTCAGCGACAAGGTGGATGAGGCGGTGTCCGTAACCGATGAGGTGCAGGACGTGGTGGATAGTCAAAGTAAGAGTGTGGACGCCACCAAGGAGAAATTTCACGGCATTGATCTTTCCGTAGAACAGATGAACTCTGTCATGGAAAAAGTAAACGGATCCATGAGGGAAATGGCCAAGGAAAAAGAAGAGATCATCGCCATTATTGAAAATCTATCCGCCGCGGCGGAGGAAAATGCTGCGGCCACCGAGGAAAGCTCCGCTTCCGTAGAGGAGCAAACCGCCGCCATGGAAGAGATCTCCAACGCCAGCGAATCCCTAGCGAAGCTAGCGGAGGAAATGGACGAAAACATCAAGAAGTTTAAGCTGTAAACCGAAGGGGACGGAGGTAATCGGTACATCATCTACCGAATACCTCCGTCCCCTTCGGTTCATTGGGTTCATCCATTCCCCCGAACCTATTGACAACGGACACCGAAAATCATATACTATCAGAAAATGCTATAATCCTAGCATTGAAAACTACACAAAACCCAGTAAAGATGAAAGGTGCGAGATGATGAATAAAACCAATACGGATTATTTAATGAAGATGACAAAGGAATATTTGGAAGGCAATATGGATATAATCACCTATACCCTGGATTTCCCCCATGAGGTGGAGAGCCGTTACGATGCCCTTCAAAAAGAAGATAAAATCATGGCGGAGCTGATCTACAATTGTTTAATAGAAGATGGAATTCATCTCTACGATAAGATGCCCGAAGAGGAATTCAAGCAGGAGCTGAAAGAGCAGTATCAGTATTTAACCAAGATTTATGATGTGCGGTTTAATTAAGCCCTGGGGGATCCCGGCGGATAATCATTTAAAAAAACAAAAGGAGGCAACCCTATGTTATGGTGGAGCGACAGCTTAAAAACGGGAAATGTAAAGGTGGATACCCAGCATAAAAAAATCTTTGAGCTGGGAACCGGGGTACTGGATTTAACTCCCGAGAGCAGTAACGAGACTCTTCAGGAAACCTTCCAGGAACTGATTGACTATACGAAAAAACATTTTGCCGAGGAAGAAAAGATGATGGGGGATCACGGATATTCCAAACTCCAAGAACATCAAGGGTTGCACCGGGAGTTCATTCAAAAGCTGCATAATACCTTACAAGATTTCAAGGCCTCCGGTCCTACCGAAGAAAATGTTGATAATCTCAAACTATTGATGGTGGATTGGCTGATCAATCATATTAATGAGGCGGATAAAAACTTTATACAAAAACTTTAAACCAAAGGGGACGGAGGTATTCGGTACATGATGTACCGAATACCTCCGTCCCCTTTGGTTTATGGCCCCTTTGGTTTACCTTTGTGTCATTATTAACAAAAAATTGTTTAACCGGGGTCTGTTTATGGTAAAAATAGAACATATGCGACGTCCAGGATATTGACCCAAAGTCCAAAACGAAGGGGTGAGGGAATTTGCCGAGAAGAGCTAGGGAAAAAAGCAAGACCGGTGTATATCATGTAATCTTCCGGGGGATCAATAAACAGCGGATTTTCGAAGAGGAACAGGACTACCGGAAGTTTTTGTATGCATTAAAGGATCAACAACCGAAAAGCGAGTACGAGATTTATGCCTATTGCCTGATGACCAATCATATCCATCTTTTGATGAAAGAAGGCGAGGAAGAGCTTGGAACCGTCTTTCGAAGAATCGCCTCGAAATATGTGCAGTGGTATAACGGAAAATACGAACGGGTGGGACATCTTTTTCAGGATCGTTTTAAAAGTGAGGTGGTGGAAACCCCTGGCTATTTTCTTGGTGTACTACGCTATATCCACCAAAATCCCTTAAAAGCCGGTATGGTTCAGAAACTTTCCGATTACCCCTGGAGCAGCTATCGGGAGTACTTTGAAGCGTCGAATGAAGCGTCGAATGAAGCGTCGAATGAAGCGTCGAATGAAGCGTCTGACAAAACTTTCGGTCTGAAGCTTTGCAATCAGGACATGGCCGTTGCTTCTCTAAAAGAACCTTCCAGAAACCATCCACCGGATACTTACCCTCAAAACACCCACGACCCAATCACGGAAGAACAGCGAAATAAGGCGAAAATATTTTTGAAAGAATTTCATAAAGTACCGGAAAACAAACCCTACTTAGAGTTTGATAGAAGCCGTCGGTGGCGGGATGAGGATGCAGCGGATTTTGTTAAGCAACAGGTGTATGGGAAGAGTCCAACGGTTATTCAAAGCTATGACCCTGTGCGGCGAGCCGAGATCATTACAACCTGCAAAGAATACGGGATTTCCTTAAGGCAGCTGGAAAGGATCACGGGGATCGGCTATAGTATTTTACAACGGATATAGCTATAGTATTTCAAAACAGATATAGCTGTAGTATTTTACAACGGATCTAAAGGAAGGAAACACTTATAATAAAGGGGTGGTAATGCGGTCCCCCTTCGGTGTGCTATATATCGAATACCTCCGTCAGGTTGCGTAAAAACTGTTTTGTTACAAATTTTATATACTATATGTTGAATCCATGATTTAATGTTCAACTATATATAGCTGTTGATAATTATAACATCAGCGTTTTTACGCAGCCTGCCGTCCCCTTTGGTAGACTATATACCGAATACCTCCGTCCCCTTTGGTAGACTATATACCGAATACCTCCGTCCCCTTTGGTCTACTTGTTTTTTATTTTCCTTGTGTTATAATAACTAAACTGAGACAATGGAAAAAGTTGTGCCGATGAGAAAAAAAGTGACTTCACAAAATAAAACCTGATAATCAACGGGAATCAGGGGTATACATAGGTGTTGTCGCAGTATTCACAAAACTAGAGGAGTGAAAGAAAATGATCAAAATTGAAGAGGTGGTTAAAAAGTATCCCGGAATGCAGCGCCCGGCAGTGGATAAGTTAAACATGAGTATAGAAGAGGGAGAAATCTGTACTTTTGTTGGGCCTTCGGGATGTGGAAAAACCACAACCTTAAAAATGATTAACCGGATCATCGAACCCAGCGGTGGAAAAATTTATGTGAATGGCGAAAACGTCATCGATCAGAATGCCAATGAACTGAGAAAAAAGATCGGATACGTAATTCAAAAAACAGGACTCTTTCCCCATTATTCGGTGTTCGATAATATCGCCATTGTACCCAGACTCTTAGGCTGGGAAGAGGAAAAGGTTGAAAAACGGGTGGTGGAACTGTTAAAACTGATGAACCTGGATCCCGATGAGAACCGGGATAAATTCCCGAAAGCCCTGTCGGGCGGACAAAGCCAGCGGGTGGGCGTGGCCCGGGCCATGGCGGCGGATCCTCCGGTAATGCTTATGGATGAGCCCTTTGGAGCGGTGGACCCCATTACCAGAAATCAGCTGCAAAATGAATTTTTAAAACTGCAGAAAAAGGTCAAAAAAACCATCTGTTTTGTAACCCATGATATTGATGAGGCCATCAAAATGGGAGATAAAATTGCTATTATGAACGAGGGGAAACTGGTGCAGTTTGATACCCCCGAGAATATCTTATTTAATCCCGCTAATGAGTTCGTCGAGCAGTTTGTGGGATCCGACCGGTCCCTGAAGGTACTAAACCTGCTTCGGGTAACGGAAGTAATGCGAAAGAATATTAAGCGGGTGAAGGATACCGCCGGGATCGATGAGATTGAAAAATACTTTAAGCATCCCGATAAAAATCGAATCCTGATTCATAATGATGAAAAAGAAGTGGTGGGGTACCTGGCCAAGGAGGACTGGAATAAACTCTCCAGCGCCAAGGGATGGAATAAAGGAATCCGAATGTTCCCCATATCACTAAACGAACATAACACCCTAAAGGATGCCATGTCGGATATGTTGCAGCATAATATTGCGGCTCTTCCCGTAATGGGGAAAGAGGATGAATTCCTGGGGATTGTAACCTTTTCGGATATCCGTTCCTATATCGGAGAGGCCTACGAAGAAAATGATAGTGAAGAAAATGAGGTGTTGTAGTGATGAATGAAGCACGGAGAGTCTTTAACTACTTCACAAACAATTTGGATCGGATTTACGGTTACACCATGGAACATCTGATTTTAATCGCGATCGCCATCAGCTTATCCGTGGTTCTTTGGGTCAGCTTGGGGGTCCTCCTCAGAAACAATAAGAAAATGGCCAACGGTGTTATGGGAGTGGGAAGTTTTGTCATGTCCGTCCCAAGTGTGGCCCTATACGGAATCTTAATCAGTATTCCCGGACTGGGACTTAGCCGCCAAAGTGCGGTACTGGCCCTGGTTCTTTACTCCATGCTACCGATCCTTCGAAATGTGTACGTGGCTTTGAATGAAGTGGACAAAAACATTTTAGAGGCGGCCAAGGGGATGGGGATGAGCGAGACCCAAATTCTTCGAAAAGTACAGCTTCCCCTGGCCCTGCCGGTGATTCTCGCCGGCGTACGGGTAGCTACGGTTATGATGGTGGGCATCGGGACCCTGGCGGTATACATCGGGGAGCGAAACCTTGGTGTACTCATTGAGCAGGGGCTGACCCGCTCCCGGTCGGATATGATTATTACAGGAGCCCTGCTGGTTACGGTTTTTGTAGTGATTATCGACTTTTTCATCGGCTGGCTGGAAAAAACCGTGGTTTCCAAAGGCATCCAAAGCGAAGAAGTATCACAGTCGGGAGGTGAGAATTAATGGGTGTTGAACGATTAATTGAAATCATACAAGATCAGGGACTGCAACTTTTGCAAAGACATCTGTTTTTAGTGTTCGTTTCCCTGTTCTTTGCCATCATTATTGCGCTACCCATTGGGATCTTAGTTACCCGGCCACCCTTTAACAAAAAAATCAATCAGATTCTTTCCTTCCTGAATACGGCTCAAGGGGTTCCTAGTTTGGCGGTAATTGCGATTTTCCTTCCGATTATGGGAGTTGGGGTACGCCCCGCAATTTTTGCCTTGTCGATTTATGCACTGCTGCCGATAGCAAGGAATACGGTGGCTGCCATCAAGGGACTGGATCCCGATGTGCTGGAGGCCGCCAGAGGTATGGGGCTTTCCAAAAGAGAAGTGCTTTTCAAGGTGGAATTGCCCCTAGCCACGCCGATTATTGTGGCGGGAATCCAAACCGCAACGATCCTTACGGTGGGAACTGCAATTATTGCACATCTTATCGGAGCCGGCGGTCTTGGGCGTCTGATTTTTACCGGGATTGCCATGAACAGCCCGGAGTTTATTCTAGCCGGATCTTTAATCGCCGCAGCGATTGCCATTATTTTAGATCAGCTGTTGGGACTGTTTCAAAGCCGGATCCGAAAAAAGTACGGCGGGTAATGTTTGACCAATAGATTAAAAAAATATAAGGAGGAGATGAAAAGATGAAAAGTAAAAAAAGTTTTAAAAAGTGGTCGCTGCTTCTGATCGCGATCTTATTAACCGCAACCCTGTTTATTGGGTGTGGCGAGGATGATGAGGACAACCCCACTATTACGGTGGCCTCGAAGCCCTGGACAGAACAAATGATTCTTGGAAACATGCTGTTGGATCTTTTTGATCACCACGGATACCCGGTGGAAGACCGAATTGGTCTGGGAGAATCCGATGTAATCCGTCCTGCACTGCACAGTGATCAAGTGGACGTTTACTGGGAATATACCGGAACCACCCTTACCACGTTTATGCATGAAGATCCTGTAGGGGATCCCGATGAAGCCTATCAAATGGTAAAGGACTGGGACAAGGAAGAAAATGATGTTGTGTGGTTGGAGTACTCTGAAGCCAACAACGCCTATGTTTTATTGATGCGGGAAGAGGATGCGAATGAAAAGGGCATTGTTACGATCTCGGATCTTGCGGCATACATCAACGAGAATCCCGGAGAATTGGACCTTGGTTGTAATGAAGTATTCTATGAGCGGGAAGACGGCGTTCAGGGGCTGGAAAGAGTCTATGATTTCGAGTTCGGCGATGATAATATCACCTTCTTAAGTACAGGGCTATATTATGACGCCCTTCGACAAGGGGAAGTGGATGTTGCGGAAGGTTTCGGAACCGACGGAAGAATCCCGGCCTTTGATCTGATCATCATTGAAGACGACGCAGACTTTTTCCCGGTTTACAACCCGGCACCGGTGGTACGTCAGGAAATTCTGGACGCTTATCCGGAATTAGAAGAAATCGTGAATGAACTTACCCGACTGCTTGATCATGATACCTTAACGGAATTGAACGAAGAAGTGGATATCCATGAATTAGAACCGGAAGAAGTAGCGGAAAACTTCCTACGGGACAACGGTTTAATCGATTAAAAAAAAGATCAACGAACCAAAGGGGACGGAGGTGTTTGAGTCATCATGACTCAAACACCTCCGTCCCCTTTGGTTCGTCCCCTTTGGTTTATCTTTTGCTCTATTCTTTTTCTCTTCCCAGGGCCGCCGCCACTTCTTCGATGAAAATGTAAAACACCGTCCGGGATTTTTCATGGGGCTTTAACTCCCGGGGCTGAGCGTGTTTCGACAGCCAGATCAGCTGGTCTGAAGTCTCCAGCAGGGATTGGTTGTACTCCTCGGCGAGAATCAGGACCTTGGCTCCTTGGGCCTTCGCTGATTGGTACAGGTCTTTAAAGGGGCGAAAGGCCCCGGTGGTTGTGAGGATCACCAACAAGGTATCGGAATCCAGCAGGTTTTCCGCCATGAATTCTTCGGACAGGGCATTGACGTATTTACCCGTGGAAAAGCGAAGTTTGTACTCGAAGTACTCCGCCGCCAGATAGGAAGGCCCGTGGCCGAAAAAAAGGATCTTCGGGTACTTTTCCATCTCTTCGATAAAGGCGGTTACCAAGGCGGGATCAAAATCCTCCAGGAACCGATGGAGCCTTTCCAATTCACCGGTGGTATCCCTCGGGGAAAGCTCCTTTTCATAAAGAAACTGCATATATTGTTTATAGTTGGCAAAACCCAGTTTTTTTACGAACTTGGAGATTTTCGAAATGGAACAGCCGCAAAGCTCGGCGGCGTCGCCGATGGTGATGGAGGATCGGTGAAGGGCTGCGGCTTTCAGGCTTTCGTGGATTTCTTTTTCCAGGGGATTCAGTTTGCTAAAATCAATTCGGATCATGGGGAGATCCCTCCTTTTGAGGTATATACTTTAGGGTAAGAATAGCATTGACAGAAAGAAATGTAAAGCAATTAACGGAAAATTTTCCACAAAGAAAAGAAATAATACATAAAAATATAAAACTTTCCGTTATTTCATTGACGGAAGGGGGGATTCATAGTATCATAAAGACCATAGAAATAGGAGAAAAACCGGAAAATTCAACGCATGTACCCGGTGACTCCGGTGGACCGGATGAAACCCCATGAAGCGAACCGGAACCGGATGAGCGAACCTATAAAAACTTGGAGGGATAGGTTATGGAAACGAAGGACTTACTGAAAGATTTAGAAGAAATACTGACGGCGGAGCAGATCAACACCGATGAGGAGGATCTCTACGACGCTTCGGCGGACCGCTACAAAAAATATGCGAAGGTGCGACGGGTGCTGGATGTGCCTAAACCCAAGGGCATCGTGTATCCGAACTCCACCGAGGAAGTCAAGAAACTCTTAATGTATTGCAATGAAAACAACATCAATGTGATCCCCCGTTCAGGAAAAACCGCCACAGAGGGCGGCCTGGAAAACTGGAAGGAAAATAGCATCGTGATCGATGCCAAAAATCTCAACAAGACCGTAAAAATCGATGAATACAATATGCAGGCCACGGTGCAAGCCGGTGTGGTACTGGGAGAATTGGAAGAGGAGCTTCGGAAAAAAGGCCTCACCACGGGACATTCCCCGCAGTCTAAACCCGTAGCAAAAATGGGGGGCTTGGTGGCTACACGAAGCATCGGTCAACTATCGACTCTTTATGGCGGCATTGAGGACATGGTGGTAGGACTGGAGTGCGTATTCCCCGACGGTCACATTTCAAGGGTTAAAAACGTCAGCCGTCGCGCGGGAGGGCCGGATATCCGCCACATCGTCATCGGGAATGAAGGTGCTCTTTGCTACATCACAGAAGTTACCGTGAAACTATTTAAATACTTCCCGGACAATAACGAATTCCACGGCTTTTTAGTTAAGGATATGGATACGGGGATTAAAATCCTCCGGGAAGTGATGGTCAACGGCTATCGACCTTCCGTTGCCCGGTGCTATTCGGAAGAGGATGCAAAGCAGCATTTCTATCATTTTTATAAGGACCGCTGCGTCGTGATTTTCATGGCGGAGGGCAACAAAGGCCTCGTGGAAGCCACAGGAAAAGGCATCGAGACCGCGGCGGAGAAGTTTAATGAGGGCATTGTGGAGAAAGTGGACAGTGATCTCTTGGAAGAGTGGTTTGAGAACTTAAACTGGTCCCAACAGGATATCGACGATGAGTACGAAGGCATGTTGGAAAATGACAGCCATACCGGATTCACCACCGAGGTCTCCGGAGACTGGGAAACCATTCCAAAGATCTATCATAACGTAATCAAACGCATCAAAGAGGAGTATCACCGGGTGGAGGATTTGACCATGCTGGGAGGCCACTCGTCCCACAGCTATATCAACGGTACCAACATGTACTTCGTTTACAACTACGAAATTCACTGCGCCCCGGAGGATGAAATGCGGGTTTACCATCACCCCCTACAACGGATCATCGTAGAGGAAACCTTAAAGCTTGGGGGATCCATGTGCCATCACCACGGAATCGGAAAGTTTAGAAATGAATGGACCAAGGAGGAGCACGGATCCGCCTACTATATGCTGGAAAAACTGAAGGAGACCTTTGATCCCAACAACATCATGAACTTCGGGACGATTTATCCTCAAAAAGAAGGGGAAAAATATCAGAAGTAGGGATAGGTAAGGGGCAGTGCGGTAAAGCACAGTATGGAAAGCGCAGTATGGAAAGCGCAGTATGCGAAGTGCAGTATGCAAAGCGCAGTACGTAAACGCAAAATAGCAAAGCGCAGTATAGCAAAGCACAGTAGGTAAAGCGCAGTATGGAAAGCGCAATATGGAAAGCGCAGTATAGCAAAGCACAGTACGTAAAGCACAGTACGTAAAGCACAGTACGTAAAGCACAGTACGTAAAGCACAGTACGTAAAGCACAGTATGGAAATCGCAATATAACAAAGCGCAATATAGCAAAGCGCAGTATAGCAAAGCACAGTAGGTAAAGCGCAGTATGGCAAATCGCAGTAGGTAAAGCGCAGTATGGCAAATCGCAGTAGGTAAAGCGCAGTATGGAAAGCGCAATATAGCAAAGTACAGTACGTAAAGCATAGCATAGTACAGTACAGAAACAAAGACAGGAGTCGCGACTATGAAGATAATATGTTTGGTAAAATTCATTCCCGATGTGGAAAACATTCAATTTGATCAAAAGAAAAATATATTGATGCGGGAAAAGGCGAAGCTTAAGCTGAATCCCGACGATGAAATCGCCCTGGCGGCGGCGCTGAAAGTAAAGGAGGCGGCCCCGGAAACCAATGTGGAAATTGTAACCATGGGACCGGAAGGGGTCAGCCGAAAGTTTCAGGATCTTCTAAGAAGAGATGTGGACCGGGGAACCTTGATCAGTGATCCCTTATATGTGGGAAGCGACACCTATGCCACCAGTCGGATTATCGGAGAGTTTTTAAAGACCCGAAGGGCGGACTGTATTTTCACCGGAACCCATTCCTTAGACGGGGACACCTCCCATGTGCCGGGACAAATCGCCGAGATTTTAGACATCCCACAGATGAATAATGTGATCACCGTAAATATCGAGCAGCTGCTTCAAGGGAAGGGCCTCCTAGAGGTGAACAGCGAAGGGGACATACTGCAGTTTCAGATGAAGCTTCCGGGAATCATCAGCTTTGAAAAAAGCCGGGAGTATAAGATGCCCTACATTCGCTACGAGGATTTTCAGCGGGATGTCCGAGATAAAATGGAGGTTCTCACCAATCAGGATCTGCAGCTGACAGAAGAGGAAGTGGGGCTTTCCGGATCCCTCACCGAGGTATCAAGAACCTTTATGAAAACTATGGGGAAAAAGGAAAACATCACGGTGAAAAATGACGAGGAAGGCATTGAACGGGTTTATCAATTCTTAAAGGAAAAGGAATATATCTAATATGAAAAAATGTCTGATTTACGCGGGAAAAGAAAATATACAGGACGCCATAGATTTAATCGATGCGGCGGATAGGCTTTACGGCCGGGAAGCGGCGGAGATCTATGGATTTGGAGATCCTGAAGCCCTACAAGAGCTGGAGGGGCATTTCGATGTGCTGATTCGGGGAGAAGTGAGAAAAGACCTGGAAAACACAGAGCAAGCAAGTGCAGAGCAAGCAAGTGCAGAGCAAGCAAGTGCAGAGCAAGGCATGCGGCATGATGACAGCAGGGATGGCACACAAGGCATGCGGCAGTACAGTGGCAGCGAATATACTGTTATCCATGAGGAAATCTTCTATGACATAAAAAACCTGACCAACTGCATGGAAAAACTCCACCGCCTCTACGATTTCCACAGCATTTTAATCCCCGCGGACCATGTGGGAAGAATGCTTGCCCCCAGGCTTTCCATGCGCCTTAAGACCGGACTGACCGCCGATGTTACCGCCATTGAATCCGACGGAGAAAACATCGAACTGATACGCCCTGCCTACAGCGGAAAGCTGATGGCGGCGATTAAGAACCGGGGAGCAGGACCGCTGATGATGAGCGTTCGGCAAAAGGTTTTTCAGTGGGACCGGTCCCGGACCGTAAAAAGCCGGTGGCAAACCGTCTCTTTTGATCATATCCAAGAGCCGGGGATCAAGCTTCTTCGAAGAAAAAAGCAGGAAAGTGCGGCGGATATTCGGGAAAGCGAGGTGCTAATCGCCGGCGGCGGAGGTGCCGCTCGGTATTTTAATGAGCTGGAGGCCCTGGCCCAAGCCTTGAAGGGACAGGTTGCCGCCAGTCGAAAGATCATCGACCAGGACATTGCCCCGAGGAGCATCCAGGTAGGCCAGTCGGGAAAAACCGTCAGCCCGAAACTCTACATTGCCATTGGCATCAGCGGCTCCATTCAGCATATTGAAGGGCTGAAAACTCCGGAGCACGTCATTGCGGTGAATAAAAAAAGCCGGGCGCCGATTTGCAGCATCGCCGATATTGTAGTGGCGGGAGACGGCAAGGTATTTGTTGAAAAACTCCTGGAGCGGATTCATCAGGGGAAGAATCAAGATGAACCGGCGAAGGAATAAAGACAATTAAGAGAAAGGCCTAAAGGTTAAGCCATAAACACCAAGCCATAAACACCAAGCCATAAACACCAAGGAAAAAAGAAAAAAGCATAAAGAAAAAGAACATCATCTGAAAAAACAGGAAGTCTACAGACGCCGAGAGAGTTAAATCTAAAAGCTGGAGGGTACAACTTATGAATTTGACGGATTTCGATATGAGTTATTTTTCCTTGAAGGGGAAAAATGCCATTGTCACCGGAGGAAATAGCGGTTTGGGCCAAGCATTTTCCGTAGCCCTGGCCAAGGCGGGAGCCAATGTGTTAGCCGTTAGCATATCCGGGGATAACGGAGACGTAAAACAGGAAGTGGAAAAATGCGGCGTGGAGTATCACTACATTCAGGCGGACCTAACGAAGGACGGTCAGTGCAAAAGGGCCGTGGATGCTTGTGTGAAGCAGTGGGGCAGTGTGGATATTGTGATCAACAGTGCCGGGATCTCCATCAATGTAGAGGATGTGACCAAGTTCACCCGGTTGGAGTGGGATAAAATGGTGTCGGTGAATTTAACCGCCGCCTATGAGATGGCCCATGAAGCCTGTAAACATATGATCAAGCAGGGAAGCGGAAAAATCATCAACATCGCCTCCTTATTTTCCTTTCTGGGAGGCAAGTGGTCCCCGGCCTATGCTGCAACGAAACATGGAATCGCAGGGCTTACCAAGGCCATGTGTGATGAACTGGGAGAATTTAATATCCAGGTAAATGCCATTGCCCCGGGCTACTTTGCGACGAAACTGACAGAGAAAACCCGATCTGATGCAAAGCAGAACGAAAAAATTCTTTCCCATATCCCCGCCAATCGATGGGGGGAAGGCAGTGATTTAATGGGGGCCTGCGTGTTTCTGGCCAGCAACGCCTCGAACTATGTGAACGGCCATATTCTCACCGTGGACGGCGGCTATTTGATGCGATAAACAAATCAGCACCGATGGAACCGATGAAGTTAGCAGTAAAGATAGTAAACAAGAACTGCCGGAAAGGCTTACCAAAAGGCAGAGGAGGGACAGACTGTGAAATATATTATTGGAATCGACGGCGGTACCCAGAGTACAAAAATCGGGATTTACGATCTGGAAGGGAACCTGATTTTAGAGGAGAAGCAAAAACTTCGGCCCTTATATATCCCCGATGCTGACACCGCAGAGCACCCCGATGATGATCTGTGGGAATCCTTACAAAGTGTCAGTAAACGGCTGATGGAGAAGTTTGACGGCGACCACCGGGAGATCATCGGGATCGGACTCGGGAGCATCCGCTGTTGCCGGGTGTATTTGAAAGAAGACGGAACCCTGGCCTATCCCGTGATCAACTGGATGGATAAACGGCTTTCGAAGCCTTATCAGCAGGACATTCCCGAGACCGCTTATATCACCACCACCACCGGATATCTTACCCATCGCTTAACCGGTCAGTTTAAGGATACAGCGGCGAATTATGAAGGGGTCTACGGCCCCCTGGATCGTATCAACTGGAAATGGAGTGAGGATCCTTCCGATTATGCCTACTATAATCTTACCCGGGAGATGTTATTTGATCTGGCCTTGCCGGGAGAAGAGCTGGGAGTCGTAACAAAAAAAGCCGCTGAAGCTACCGGTTTACCGGAGGGCTGCCCCGTCTATGCTACGGCCAACGACAAGGCGGCGGAGGGGCTAGGAGCCGGGATCCATAATAAGGATTCGGTGCTGGTATCTCTGGGAACCTATATCGGAGGCATGATGAAGGGAGATGAGTATACTGAGGAGGCGGAGCACTACTGGTCGAACCTGGCCGCCATTCCCTATCAGTATCTCTATGAAACAAGCAACGGCATTCGAAGAGGAATGTGGAGCATCACCTGGTTTAAAGATCTTTTAGGAGAGGAAATCGAGGAAAAAGCAGCCCAAAGGGGACAATCCGTGGAAGGTCTTTTAGAGTTGGAAGCGAAGAAGGTGGGTCCGGGCAGTGAAGGGCTGATCACCGTAGGGGAGTTTCTGGCACCGAATGATCTGCCTTACCGAAAGGCTCTGTTTATCGGGCTGGACGGCCGGCACAAACGGGGACATATGTACCGCTCTATTATGGAGTCCATTGCCATGACCATGAAAATCAGTGTGGATGCCATGTGTAAGGAGCTGGAGGTGTATCCGAAGCAGGTGATTGTCTCCGGCGGCGGCTCCAACAGTGAACTATTTATGCAGATCTTTGCTGATGCCTTCGGGATCAAATCTGTTCGAAACGTCATCAACAACGCCGCGGGGATCGGCGCCGCCATCAATGTAGCGGTAGGCTCCGGATACTATCCCGATTACAAAACCGCCGTGGAGAAAATGGTCAAAATCAAGGATTCCTTCGAACCGAACCTGGAGCACCATCAACTATATGAAAGAGTGATTCAGGAAGTATACTCGGAAATAAAGGATTATGCGGATCCTATTAATCAAAAAATCTATTCGATTTTTGGATGAACCAAAGTGAACCAAAGGGGATGAACCAAAGGGATTATATGGGGATCGAGGAGGAAATTCAGGAGGGGAAAAATGAACAAAGAAAACCACCGGGATCAGGAAAATCAGAAAAGTACCGGATTGAAGAGACAAAAATACAGTACGTCCAATAAAAAAGAGACACTGCGGTACGTCATGAAGATGCTGAGCATTGTTTTGGCGATTTTAATCGTCCTCGGCGGAGTGTTGGGACTTTTTTGGGTCTTAAACATCTTGAATGAGACCCCGGAGATTCAGGCGAAAAATATTTATGACTATATTGAACAAAACTCCATTATCTATGATAACGTCGGGGAGCAGATGGAAGTGGTCGGAAAAGAGGAGAAAAGAATTATCGTGCCCCTGGAGAAAATCCCGGAGACCATGCAGGAAGCCATTGTGGCTGTGGAGGACGAGCGGTTTTGGGAGCATAGCGGTCTGGATTATCGAAGGATAGTGGGAGCCACCTGGAATAATCTTACCACGGACTCCCGCCAGGGAGGAAGCACCATTACCCAGCAGCTGGCGAAAAACGTATATCTCACCCATGAACAGACCCTAAGACGGAAAATACAGGATGCCTATTACGCCAAGGAGATTGAGAGCCAACTGTCCAAGGAGAAGATTCTTGAGGCTTATTTGAACACCATCAATTTAGGGGGCCAGAATCATGGGGTGGAAGCCGCATCCCAGGCTTATTTTTCCAAGCCCGTCAGTGAACTGGATTTAGTGGAAAGTGCGCTGATTGCAGGGATCACCCAGCATCCCGCACGGTACTCCCCCATCCGGTATATTCCCAGTGATGAGGTTCTGGAGGATCATGTGGTTTACGGTGATTATCACGATTATACAATTATTTTTGATGAGCGGACGGTACCCAGGTATCGAACGGTATTAGGGCAGATGCTTCGAAACGACTATATCACGGAAGACGAGTACCGGGAGGCCTTAGAAGAAAGTGAGCGCCTAGATGAACGGATCAATCCCAGCCGATTCGACGAAGAGGATATTTCCGGGCAGTTCGGAGAATTTATTCGGGCCGAGGTGATGGAAGGCTTTGTGGAGGACGGCATGAGCATTGACCAGGCAAGGCAAAAGATCAGCACCGGAGGCCTTCGGATTTACAGTACCTTGGATCCGGAGATGCAAAATATCATGGAGGAAGAATTTCAAAATCCCGATAATTTCCCGCCAAGCTTTCGGGACAGTGCGGGGAACCTTTTGCGGGATGAACAGGGAAATGTGCAGCCTCAGGGGGCGATGATTATCTCCAATCCCTATACGGGGGAGATCAAAGCCTTAATGGGGGGACGGGAGACCCTGGGCAGCGGCAGTTTTAACCGCGCCGTGGGGACCGGCCGACCGGTGGGCTCATCGATCAAGCCTCTGGCCGCGTTTTTACCGGCCCTGGACAATGACCACACCGTGGCCAGTGTAATCGATGATCTTCCGGTATATTTCGATTTTAATGACCCGGAACGTCGGCATCCCCAAAACGTGGGGGATACCGGCTATTTGGGTCTGATCAATCTTCGGGAGGCTCTGTCTATCTCCAGTAACGTCAGCGCCACGAAACTGCTGGATGAGCTGGATCCCACCGTTGCAGGATCCAATGCGGTGATGCAGCAGTATTTAAATGAGTTGGGGATTGAACACCATACCTATGACTATTCCACGGTACTGGGGTCGGGAAGCGCCTCGCCCTACGCGATGAACCGGGCTTATAATGCCATTGCCAATCGAGGCGTATATAAAGATCTGGTGGCCTTTACCCATGTGAAGGATTCTTCGGGGAATGTACTGTTGGATAACCGGGGAAAAATCGGATTCGGGGAAGGGAGCCGACGCGTGGTGGGGGAAGATGTAGCCTACCTTTTGACGGACATGATGCAACATGCGGTAACCCCGGCCAATGAAGGTTACGGATGGCAGGCGGCCATTCGGCCGAACAATGAAGGGATTCCCGTCGCCGGGAAAACCGGAACCTCCCAGGAGCAAAAGGATGCCTGGTTTGTGGGATACACTCCCTACCTTTCCGCCGCCACCTGGATCGGATACGACCGGGGGGAGCCACTGGGCAGAAGCAGCGAGGTATCCGCCCGGCTGTGGTCGAAGGTTATGGGCAGGATTCATGACGAAGAGGGCTATTCCAATCAGGAATTTGCCCGCCCCGGTAACATTATCGAGGTGGAAGTCTGCAGGATCTCGGGGAAACTCCCCACGGATCTTTGTGAACGGGATCCCAGGGGCTCCCAGGTAGTCACCGAGCTTTTCATCGAAGGCACGGAGCCCACGGAACACTGCGAAGCCCATGTTTCGGTCCATGTCCACCGTAGCAGCGGAGGACGGCCAAGGTGGTTCCACCTTCCCATGTTCTTGGAAGAGCGGGTCTACTTCGTCCGGCCGGAACCCTACGATCCGGCGGAGCACGACGGAATCAAACCCCGGGACTATGAATATCAGCTCCCGGTGGATTAATATAAACCAAAGGACAAACCAAAGGGTAAACCAAAGGGGACGGAGGTATTTGAGTCATGATGACTCAAATACCTCCGTCCCCTTTGTGCTATCTCTGCGCTATTTTGCTAAGCTACCTAGCTTAGCGAGGTAGCTGCTTTTCGATCTTCTGCTAGGGCAGCCGCAGCGGTTTTTTCCACTTCAGCGGTTTCAGCTTTCCGGTCCTTTAAAATCGGACCGGGCATCGGGTAAACTTCCCGACCGAAGGCGCCGTTTACGATCATCGCCGCGGACATATAAATCCCCAAAATGCCTGCTACTAATAAGGCATAGGCGGGAATGAAGGCGAAATCCGCGGATAAAATCTCTAAGTCCATCAGGGTGATAAAGGGCAGTGCAATGTTTAGGGCAAAGACGATTAAGCTAAGGACCAAGGGGGTTTTTAAAAACGCCGGGGTCCATAGTAAAATCACGATGGTCAGGACCATCCAGGCCCATCCGTCAATTCGGGCATCCAGCACCACATTGCTGCTGGCCATTTGAAACTTATAAATCATTTCCAGTCCTCCCACCAGCATGAAAAAGGCGCTGAAAAATAAGAAGGTGTTTCCGCCGGTGGTGTTTCCGCCTTTAAGGTCGATAATGGCCACAATGACCTGTACCACAAACCCGCCAAGCAGCCAGATTCCCAGTAAGGGCAATGCCGCCTCGGTGACTCTTCCCGTAAGAAGGGCGAAAAAACAAAAACATGCGATGGCCAGGGCCACCAGGCCTGCCGGTGTGGGATTAGACCACTCTTTGGCTTGATTACTTTGACTCATAAATAATTCCTCACTTTCGATATCCGTAGATATCATGAATTTTATAAAATTATACCCCATCGTTCCATGGGTTGACAATACAATAACAAAAAGTGCAATTAATCAGTTTTTTCCAAAAGACTTTCGGGAATCGGATACCGCATCAAAAAATACCGATATATCTTTTCGAAATCAATCTTCAGATGCCGCGCCAGGTAGATATAGTGGGCAAAAAGCCGGATGTACAGATTCAGTCCATGGTAATAATCCCCGCTTTCCAGGACGGTGCGAAGCTTTGCAATTCCATCAAAAATCGCTGAAAAGGTTTTAATCTGATTTTCTTCCCCGGGTACAGCTTCAATGGCATCCAAGGTTATGAAATTCAGTTGGTGGACATTACCGATGGAAAGAAGCAGTTGGAAAGCATCTAGGGCTCTTAGGAACAGTTTCTCCTCGGAAATCTCCGGTGTTTTGGCATTGTATTTGTAGCATTTGGTCAGATTGGCCAGCTCCCCGGTTTTCACCTGCAAGGCCAGGAAACGTAAGTCGAAAGTATTTTCTTCTCCCAGAGCATTTTCGGAGATGCTGGCAAAGTCTTGAATTTCTTTTTCCATATAGTCCTGAATTTTAAACAGATCCATTAGTTCTATGATTTCATCTCTCCTTTGTTGATTTAAACGATTTGCACCCGCCGCAAGACGAGGTGGGAATAAGTGGGGGATCAGTACCGCAATAATTTTCGTAAGCAATTCGCAAGTAATAAGTTCGAAATAAATCAAAGTTATAACCAGGTACTAAAACCAACTATAAACATTATAGCGGGATTTCTTCCATCTGTATAGTGAAAAAGACAAATTTGTGAAAAAATAATCTGACTAGGACTGCTTGAAGGACTTGAAATCAATACTTAGGACTATGGTGCAGGTTTCGCCTCAAAGCAATTGGGTATAAATGGAATATAATAAGTTTTGACGGAACAGATCGAGAGAGCCGGAGAATCGAAGAATCGGAGAGTCGAAAATCGGTTGATCGATAGCATAACGAAAGATATTCATAAGACACTGAGTTTGAAAAAACAAGATAATAGGGAGTAGGGAACGAAAGGAGAGGGCCTTTCGTCTAAAGAACAAAAGGCAGAAAAAACCCCGATTATTATCGGATAACAAAAGAGAAAAAACGAATATTGTCAGCGAGCAAAATCCCATTGTGAGGAAAAAAAACCATTGTGAGGGCAAAATCCCATTGTGAACGGAAATAAAGGAGCGAATTTCATGAGAGAACGACAAAGAGGAACCATCATAAAAAAAATTCTTCCTATGATTCTTAGTATAACCTTGATTATCGCCTTATCACCGATTCAAGTTTACGCTTCATCAGAAGTCATTCGTCAAGGTCCAGGTGATGAACCGAAAGTAGCGTTAACTTTTGATGACGGTTATGCTGCGGATATTACCGACGATGTATTGGATGTATTGGCGGAGTATGGTGTTGCCGCAACATTTTTCTTAAACGGGGAGGCCATTGAGGATCACCCGGAACAGGCAAGAAGAGTAGTAAATGAAGGTCACGAGATGGCGAACCATTCTCATACCCATCGGGATTTCACAGAACTATCCGCAGAGGAAATTTTTGAAGAACTTCATTTAACGGAGAAAGCGGCCTTAGAGGCAACGGGCCAGGAGATGAGCAGACTGTTTCGAGCCCCCTACGGATCCTTTAATCAAGAGGTCTTAAACCTCGTTGGGGAAGCCGGTTATTCCTATGCTATTCAGTGGACCATCGATACCTTGGACTGGCAGGCACCATCTCCTGAAGTCATTTATGACAGGGTAATCAGGGATATCGAACCGGGAGCCATCGTACTGCTGCATGTAAACCATGAAGCGGTAAATACCCCGGAGGCCCTACCAAATATTATTGAAGAACTGACAGATCAGGGTTATGAATTTGTGACGGTATCGGAGATGATCTTCGGTACGGAGCCGGGAGAGGTTCACATCGTCCAGGGGGGAGAGACTTTACACAGCATCGCAAGTCAGTATGAAACCACTGTGGATATTCTAGTGGAGATCAACGACATTGAAGATCCCAATGTGATTTATGAAGGACAGGAAATTCTGTTGCCGGAAGGAGAGGAATTAGATCCTGAGCCGGAACCAGAGCCGGAACCAGACCCGGAACCAGAGCCAGACCCTGATCCGGAACCCGATGGCGAGGTTCATATTGTTCAGTCTGGAGAAACGCTGTACCAAATTGCGAATATGTACGACGTAACAGTGGATATACTAGTAGAGCTCAATGACCTGGAAGATCCAAACGTGATAAACGAAGGGCAGGAACTATACCTGCCGGAAGGCGTCGAAACAGATCCCGATCCAGACCCGGATCCCGACCCGGATCCTGACCCCGACCCTGGTCCGGAACCGGACCAAACGTATTACGTTCAAGCAGGAGACAGCCTACAAAGCATTGCAGAAGCCTTTGAAATCCCCTTGGAAGACCTGCTGATTGCTAATCGCATACAAAATCCAAAGCATGTTTTTGTAGGAGAGAGCCTGAGGATTCCCGGAGAATCACCGGATCCAAAAGAAGAAGGTTTGGAAGAAGGTGAATGGTTAGACTCTCAAGATTACAGCGACATTTGGATAGAAGCAGATGAATCCATGGGGCGGCTGGCATCGGATTACCGGGTAACCCTGGAGAAGCTCTTCGATAAAGATGGAGAGTTGAATCAAAATCTGAGGATTGATCAGCCCCAAATAAAACGCCGATAATAAAGCCAGCAGCTAGATGTACCACAGTAGGTACCAAAAATCGTCCTGAATCAAAAACCATCCTGCATCAAAAATCGTCCCGAATCAAAAATCATCCTGCATCAAAAAGCATCTCGAATCAAAAAACATCTGCCCCGGATTTTCAGGGACAGATGTTTTTTACTGGTTTTTTTGCAACAGCAAGAGATCCACGCTAAACAAAAACATACCCGTAAATTGCGACTGTATTTGCAAAAGCTAAGCTGCTTTGCAAAAGAAAGCCTCTTTGCAAAAGAAAGCCCCTTTGCAAATGAACGCTACTTACTAGGCAAAATGCGAAAGCCTTCGGGGATTTCTTCGGGGTACGGATCCTTTTCCACCCGATCGACCCGAGCAGCAGAGGGCCCTTTGTGAAGCTCTTTTTCCAATGTTTCCAGCATAATCGACGTCGGCGCTTTAGCTACAACCTCCACGGTGCCATCGGAGCGGTTTCTGCAAAAACCATGGATCCCCAGGGCATGGGACAGATCCTCTAACCAATTGCGAAAGCTCACTCCCTGCACTCGACCATGAATCCGGTAATGAAACTGAAGGCTTTGAGGCGAGGTTTTCGCAGGATTCTTTTTGTTCTTAGCGCTTTTATCGTTCTTAGCGCTTTTATCGCTTTTATCGTTCTTAGCGCTGGTATTTTTGTTGGGGTTGCCCTGTTGATTTTCATATTCCTTTCTGAATGCACTCATTTCTGATCCCATCCTCCTTCATGATTGATTTTTACGAAGTCTCCCGGATGATCTTTTGAAGCATCAGGACGAAGGTTTCAATGGACTCGGAGCCCGGAATCACATAATCTTGATTGATCCGAAAGAAGGGTACGCTTTGGATCTTTAGTTCCTCGGCCTGAGCCATATCCCGGCGGACTTCCTCCTGATAGATATTCGGATCTGACAGAAGCTCATAGGCTTGGGATTTCACTATACCCACGTCCTTGCATAAGGTTAAGAGCTCATCGTGATCACTGATCAAGCCACCCTTTTCAAAATAAGATTTAAAAATCTTTTCCGCCAGAGCCTGATCCTTTCCCAGAGTTCTCGCATACTTTGTCAGTCGATGGGCATCCAAGGTGTTGGTGGGTTTCATGTCTTCAAAATCATAGTAAAGCCCCACTTTTTCCGCCCGTTCTTGGACCTCCCGGAGGTTATTTTCGGCTTCCTCCAAGGTAAGGTTGTATTTCTTTGACAGCAGTTCCTGCATCCCTTCGCCGGAATAAGCGGGGATCTCCGGGTTTAGCTGATAGCTTTTAAACTCTATGTCCACCTCATCCGTAAGATGCAGTTCCTGTAAAGCGATGTCTAGATGCCGTTTTCCCATGTAGCAGAAGGGACAGACATAATCAGACCACATTTCAATTTTCATTGAAAATTCTCCTCTCTTTTTGTGATGTGATATCTTTCATAGCTTACATATTATGAGCTTAATTACCATTGTAAAAGCTACGAAGTAAAAGCTGCGAAGTAAAAGCTACGAAGTAATAGCTACGAAAAATGATATCGGGGGTAGGGATTTCCTTCGAAAAATTCCTGGTGTTCCTAATTGATACCCTGTTTAGCAAAAAATCCACTAGGGAATTATTTTAACCGCAATGCCGAGAAGTCTCCCTCCTCTTAGCCTTCCTTACTCACAAAGTGAGCGCGTAGGTGGGAGATGAATCGGTGGTTTTGCCTTTGGAAAATGGGTATAAATAAATCAGTAGATTCAGCCTAAACGAGGTGAGAGTGATGCAGTTGGACAGCAACAAACATTCAGTGTTTCTGATGAATTATCATCTGGTATTGATCAGCAAATATCGACGCAAAGTCTTTGATGAGAAAGTTTCAGAACGAGCAAAAGAATTTTTTTCTTATATTGCACCGAACTACAATATCGCACTAATGGAATCATGATCAAGACCATGTTCAATTCTTTTCAGAGGGCATCCAAACAGTGAACTATCGAAATTTATCAACGCTTATAAAAGCGCTAGTTCAAGACTTTTGAAAAAAGAGTATCCTGCCATCCGTCGTAAACTTTGGAAGGACCATTTCTGGTCAAGAAGTTACTGTTTGCATACAACCGGAGGAGCCCTGCTGGAAGTCATAAAAAACTATGTGGAAAGCCAGGGTGAAAAGGGATGAACCGAGCCTTCAAATTTCGAATTTATCCAAACGCTCAACAAAGAAACCTGATTGCCAAAACTTTTGGCTGTGTTCGCTTTGTCTACAATCGTATGCTTTCGGATCGAATCGAACACTACAAATCCACGGGAAAAAGTCTCTATAACACCCCGGCCATGTATAAAAAAGAATTTGAGTGGCTGAGGGAAGTGGACAGCTTAGCGCTGGCCAATGCGCAGTTAAACTTAAACAAAGCCTATGCTAATTTTTTTCGAGACAAATCCATCGGGTTCCCGAAATTCAAATCGAAAAAGAAGAATCACAAAAGCTATACCACCAATCGGGTAAACGGAAATATCCGCTTAGAAAACGGGGTACTGGTACTTCCAAAACTTAAAGCGGTAAAAATCAAGCAGCACCGCCAAATCCCGGAAGACTATACACTGAAATCCGTAACCATTAGCCAAACACCATCGGGGAAATACTACGCAAGCATGCTGTATCACTGTGAGCAAGAGATCCCCGTTGTAGAGCCGAAGGTGTTTCTGGGACTGGATTATTCAATGAAAGAGCTTTTCATCTCATCCGAAGGAATTCCTGCGGAGTACCCAAGATTTTATCATCAATCCCTGGCAAAGCTGCAGAAAGAACAGCGAAAACTTTCAAAATGCCAAAAGGGAAGTCAAAACCGAAATAAGCAGCGCATGAAAGTGGCGAGGCTTCATGAAAAGGTTCGAAATCAACGGAAAGATTTTTTGCACAAGTTATCACGGCAGATAACCAATGCCGCTGATCGCGTGTGCATCGAAGACCTGAATATGAAGGGGATGGCTGGGGCTCTTCACTTTGGCAAAAGTGTTTCTGATAATGGGTTTGGCCTCTTTGTCAGTATGTTGGATTACAAATTGAAGGACCAGGGAAAAGCAGTCATCAAAATTGACAGATGGTTCCCAAGCTCTAAACTCTGCAGCGGTTGCGGCGAAAAGAAAGCAGAACTTCACCTTTCGGAACGGGTATACCACTGTGAAGCTTGCGGGCTCACCTTAGACCGGGATCATAATGCAAGTATCAACATCAAAAATGAAGGGATGCGTATGACATTGGCATAACTTCTACATGAAACCGTGGGGCACACGGGGTTAGCTCGCTTATGCTGTAGCCGGTAGGCTACTCGAACGAGAAGCCCCCGCTTCTATAAGTGGTGGGAGTATGTCACAAAATTGCATGGTATTCGTGATTGATTCGGCTAGTGGAGAAGGGTATAGCCGATCCGGTTGGTGCTTTAACAGATGGCTTGCGGGCAACTGCTGGTTTAGCAGCCGGATTGGTGGTCAGATTGGTGGGCAGTGGGAAGTGGGCAGTGGGCAGTGAGGGAGAAGGGTAACAGCTGATACCTAGAGTATCTATGACTCAAGTACCTCCGTCCCCTTTGTGCTACCCTTTGTGCGATAGGATATGTGTTATAATATTATCAACATGGGTATAGGACTAATATACTTAATTACGAGGGGGATGTCAGTATGGTTAATCCCATAAAAAAAGCGGTTCAAAAGGTTTACAAAAGTCTTAAGAAAAATAAATTGGAAAACTCCGAAGGCGTATACAACGAGTGGGCGAAGGAAAAAGAAGGAAGTGTGGATTTCTTTGAAAAGAAACTGCATAAAGGGTCAATGGATAAAAGACTCAATTCCAAGGCGAAACTTCGAAAAGATGTGCGGGGGTATCTTCCAAAGGATCAAAAGGAACTGAAGCTTCTGGACGTGGGAGCGGGACCGATTACAAGACTGGGCTATAACTGGGAGGATCGCATTATTCATATCGAAGCCGTGGATGTGAACGGGGATTTATATCAAAAACTATTTAAAAAACATAACATTACCCCTCCGGTCATTACAAAGAATTCCGAGGCGGAAAAAATCCATGAACTTTACGAAGGGGAAACCTTTGATTTTGCTTTTTCAAGAAATGCACTGGACCACTGTTACGACCCGATTAAAGGGATTAAGAACATGGTGGATCTCATAAAACCCCAACGTTATGCAGTACTGCTGCACCGGCGAAACGAAGGGCTTTCACAAGGGTATCGGGGGGCGCATCTTTGGAACTTTGATGTGGAGCAGGATCAGGTAATTGTTTATAATCCCTCAAAAAAATATAAGCTTAGGGAGGAATTATCGGGAGTGGAGGTTCAGTACAAGCTGGAACAGACTCCTAAGGATGAATGGATCTACGTTGAGATATTTAAAAAATAGAAATTTCCTTGAAAAGGGACCCGAATTGCCGGGTTCTTTTTTTACTGCATTTTTCTCTTGCGTTTCTTTTACATTTCTTTTGTATTTCTTTTGGGGTTGGTATTGCCTGGCTTTTCGGGCCACCCCTTTGTGCTACTTTGGTCCTTTTTTAGTTTTTTTTATGGAAATTCGAGAATAAATGGTATAATATATTATGATTAGCAATTATAGACCTTAAATACTAGGGGGAAGAAAAAATGTCTTATGAGAAAAATACCAGGGCACCGAAATCGAAAAAGAAAAATAATAAAACCCTGAAGACGATTCTAAAAAGTTTCGGACTGATCATGATTTTGTTGTTGATTGCAGCCGTGCTTGCGGGAGGCTTTGCCTTAAGCTTTGTACAAAGCGCCATAGACGAGACCCCGGATATCGATCCGCAAAACATGTACAGTCTGTTAGGGGAGAACTCCTTTATTTATGACAACGAAGGCAATCAGTTGGAACGGATTGACGAAGAGGAGCAGCGAATCATCGTGGATTACTCGGAAATCCCGGACCATGTGATTGATGCCTTTATTGCCATTGAGGATGCCCGTTTTTGGGAGCATGACGGATTGGATTTTCGTCGAATAGCAGGGGCCGCCTGGACCAACTTTCGAACCGGGTCCCAGCAGGGGGGAAGCACCATAACCCAGCAGCTGGCAAAGAACCTCTACTTGAGCCATGATCAGACCTATACCCGAAAGATTCAGGATGCCTATTATGCGGTGGAAATCGAAAACATCCTGGCCAAGGATCAAATACTGGAAACCTATTTAAATACCATCAATCTCGGGGGGCAAAACTACGGGGTGGAAGCCGCCTCTCTGGCTTATTTTTCCAAACCCGTATCGGAGCTGAATCTAGTGGAGGGGGCAGCCCTGGCGGGGATCGCCCGTAATCCTTCCCGGTATTCTCCGATTCGATACGTTCCCGAAGAGGATGTTACGGAAGAGATGATTGTCCTGGACGAATCCGGGGATTATATCATCATATTTGATGAGCGAAGCTTACCAAGACTTCGGTTGGTATTGAAAATGATGAAGCAGCACGATTTTATTACGGAAGAAGAGCACCGGGAGGCCTTAGGAGACACCGAGGATCTTCACAGCCGCATTGAACCCGGTCGTTATGAGGACTCCGGGATCTCTTCCCATTTTGCGGATTTGGTCAAGGATGAGGTGAAAGAAGCACTGATTGAAGAGGGTTACACCGAAGAGGAAGCCTCAAGAATGCTTGGATTCGGCGGACTTCGGGTACACAGCACATTAGACCGACAGATGCAGGAAATCGCCGAAGAGGAGTTTAATAATCGGGACAACTTCCCGAAGAATGTACTGGACGATGACGGCAATCTGCTAAGGGATGAACACGGTAACGTGCAGCCCCAAGCGGCCATGGTGATCTCCGACCCGGAAACCGGAGAAATCAAAGCCTTTATGGGCGGTCGGGAAACTTCGGGCAGAAGAATATTTAACCGAGCGACGGGACGGGGAAGACCCACCGGTTCCAGTATGAAGCCCTTAGCCGCATACATCCCTGCCTTGGATAACAACCATACGGCGGCCAGCGTGATTGATGACATCCCCATATATTTTCGTAATGATCCGGAAGAAAGGGGTCCAAGGAATGTTGGGAACACCGGTTATTTAGGACTGATCAATCTTCGGGAAGGGATAAGAATATCCAGTAACGTTACCGCAACTATATTGTTGGATGAACTGGCTCCAACCAGGACGGGTTCCCAGCAAATCATGGCGGAATATTTAAGTGAAATGGGGATAAATATTCCGGAGCCTAATTATTCCCATGTGCTGGGTTCTGCGGATACTTCCCCCTATCAAATGAATCGTGCTTATAACATGATTGCCAACGAAGGGGTTTATAGCGAGCTGATCTCCTTCACCCATGTGGAGGATGCCAAAGGAAACGTGATTTTGGAAAATCGGCCGGAAAAACACCGAGTGGTAGATCCCGATGTGGCCTACTTGATGACGGATATTATGCGTCATGCGGTAACCCCGGCAAATGAGGGTTACGGTTGGCAGGCGGCGATTCGCAAGAATAACGCAGGAATTCCCGTGGCGGGAAAAACCGGAACCTCTCAGGAGCAAAAGGATGCCTGGTTTGTAGGCTATACCCCTTATCTGTCCGCCGCCACCTGGATTGGATTTGATGAACAGGAGGAATTAGGCTCCAGCAGTGTAATTTCTGCAGAACTGTGGTCAAAAATCATGGGACGAATCCATGATGAAAAGGAATATCCGAATAAAGATTTTGAACGGCCGGATAATATTATTGAAGTGGAAATCTGCGCCACCTCGGGAAAACTGCCCACGGAGCTGTGCGAACAGGATCCTAGAGGTTCTCAAGTAACTACGGAACTGTTTATCCGGGGGACGGAGCCCACGGAAGAATGCGATGTGCATCAATTAGTTAAAATTCATGAGCCCACGGGTACCATCGCCACGGATGAAACCCCCTCGGATGAAATTGAGGAGCGGCTCTACATTGTTCCGCCGGAGCCCTATGATCCCGATGAACATGACGGGATTCGACCAAGGGATTATGAGTACCGAATGCCCACAAGTTATGATGACCGGGAAACCTACGATCCCAGTGAACACGGTAGCGGTTCCGTAAGTGTACGGTATATGGAAGTGGATGAAGACGGAGAGATCATCGGTACCCTTCGGGATTCAAGAGAAGCGGAAAGCGGTCGGATCGGGACAAGTTACAGTACCCGGGAGCGATCCTTTGAAGGCTACGAATTCGTGGGAGTCGATCCCTCAGGAGCCCCACGGGAAGGCAACATCGAGGAAGGCACCCAACGGGTAACCTATCTATATCGAGCAGTGGAAGAGGAAGAACCGGAGCCGGAAGATCCGCCGGAGGATGACGACGATGACGATGACGACGATGAAGACGACGGCAATGATGACGACGATGATAGTAATAATGACTAAAGAATGACAGCGGGACGGAGTTTTTGTCATCTCCTCATAATTTGTCGGGATACAGTCACTCCTGAAAAGTTAAAGAAAGAAGCCTTGAAAACATTTTAAAGACCCGGAATAATCATTCCGGGTTTTTTTGATGACAGGATGACAGCGGGACGGAGTTTTTGTCATCTTATGACAGCGGAACAGAGTTTTTGTTATCTCTGTTCTTTTTTTGCCTTGAATTCCCGGATTAAAGCCGGGGGCTAAGAACGCAAAGACTGTTTGTGGATAACTTCCGGGTTTTGCAAAGAAATCCCTCCGAGGTTATGCACATTTCCTGCACATATACACAATATTTTTTGCCGGACATTGAAAAGCGCAGCACCGCAAGAAAAAAATCCTATGGAACGTCGCCGCATCGGAGCCGAACAGTAAAATAAAGTTCTAAAAGCGCTAAAGGTCTTTGCCACTTAAATAGGGAAAGAGAAAATAATGAAAAGGGAAAAGAAAAACAGTATTAAAGCGGAGAAATAGGGGTATAAGTAAATACTCTAAAATCGGGTTGTAAAAAAATCTTATCGGGTTGTAAAAAAATCTTATCGGGTTGTAAAAAAATCTTATCGGGTTGTAAAAAAATCTTATCGGGTTGTAAAAAAATCTTAAACATATAAATGTACAGGATGTACGGTTTTTCAATTCCGAAAAAAATAAAACCGGGTGAGGAGCCTGGGAGGAGTTGTTTCACATGAAAAAGTCTAAAATGATGATGATAAAAAAGGCTGCAAAGGCAGGCTCCCTTACTTTTCTAATTTTCATTCTGGGCTTTTCCACCCTGGCAAGAGCCTATCCTTTGGACAAGGAACTGGAATCCGTTTATGATAAGCGGGGAGGCACTTTTGTAGAGTTCACCTATTATGGGAAAGAATTTTCCGAGGAGATGGCCGGGGAGAATTTCAGCCCGGATAGTAATTCATCTTTGCAACAGATATATGAACGGCTGGATCCAGAAGCTTTTCATCCCGCCCGCTGGGTTCAGGAACAAAGTAATCGGGGCTGGATAACCTTTAAGAAAGAAACCACCGGGGATCCCGATCTGGTAACCGGGGATTCCGACCCGGCGAATGAGCCGATCGTTCTTCGGGAAGGGCCGGCAGCAGGGAGTGCGGTCCTTGCTACAGTAGAAAGCATAACCGAAGACCATAAAATGCTTCCGGTTTTGGATGAAATCAACGACTATCTCTATATACAAAGCGACACTCTGGAAGGGTGGGTTCATAAGGATCGGGTTTCCCGACAAGGAAGCATGGAGGAACTTTCACTGAATACCATCAGAATAAGGGCTAAGGTATTAAATTTTCGCCAGGAACCCTCCTTGTCGGGAGAAATTCTTGGAAGGGTAGGGGCAGGGGAAGTATACAGCCTGCTGGAGGTTCAGGAGGACTGGGTAAAAATTTTAAAAGATCATCAAATCGGTTGGGTTCACAGAGCTTATACCGAGGAGCACCGGGCAAAAATTCCGGAGGAGATGTATCAATTTATGCAATTGGCCACAGGAATGCCTTCGGGGATTCTTGAGGAGGAAATTCAACAGCTGTTTCATCGGTTATCTCCCGGGAAGGATGTTCCTGAAGAAATTGGGAAGGCTTTGTTGGAAGCCGGTGAAGTTACGGGGTTGAACGAGGTATATCTTGCAGCGCTGGTACTGAACAACTATAAGGAAGCACAGGTAGAGCTTTATGAAGGGATATTGGTAGATGAGGTCGGAGGATCTCCGGTGGAACCGAAAACAGTATATAACTTCTTTTCCATAGGGGCATCGGATCGTGCACCGGTTAGCTCAGCAGCGGAAACCGCCTATGATAAAGAATGGTTTACAGCGGAAAAAGCCATCCTGGAGGGGGCTCAATGGATTTTAGAACATCGGATCCATGGAACCGAAGCACTGGAAAGGGAAGAGGATGGGAGGCTGGACACGCTGCACAAACTGATTGTGGCATCCTACTTGGAAAGGGAGGCCGATACCCTCCTGCAAGGAGAATCGTTAACAAACAACGAAGCTCTTGTTCTTGAAATTCAAGGGTTTTTGGAAGAGGAACTCCGGGAACATCAAGAGATTCGAGGCTGGATAAAGGATATTTACGAGGAATTTGAACTGGAAAATCAACGCTTCCATATCCCGGTTTTCGATAAGACATGGTATTGGCCGTTACCCGGCTATCAACGATTATCCTCGGACTTCGGTTACCGTAGGGACCCCTTTGAGGGAGATCTACGATGGCACCGGGGAATTGACATTCCGGCACCGGTGGGAACGCCGGTAATTGCCGTACAATCCGGTGTGGTTATAAAAAGCTTCCGGGGAGAAAGCTACGGAAACTGGCTGGAGATCGATCATGGAGGAGGGCTAACCACGCGGTATGCCCACAACAATGAGAAGCTTGTATCCTTGGGGAGCTATGTAAACAAAGGCGACCTGATCGCTCGAATCGGCAGTACCGGACGATCCACAGGCCCCCATCTGCACTTTGAAATTCGCCTTAACAACCAAGCGGTGGATCCCCTACCATGGTTCTTAGAACCGGACAGAGGATTCGGCAGTGTGACAGAGTAATCGTCAATCGCAATAGTTTTGCGGAGGGAAAAGATCTTGAGATGATCCTGAAAAGATCCTGAAAAGATCCTGAAAAAATCCTGAGAAGATCCTGGAAAAATCCTGAACGATAATGAACATGTCTTGAAAGACATTCGAAAAAAGACCCGGATTGATTTTTCCGGGTCTTTTAGCTTCGTTTAGCTCTTTATTTTTCCTGACCGGAGGATTTTCCTTTATCGGACAGGGTCATATGGGTTCCGATGATTCGCTTAGGGGCCTTCATTTCATCCCGAAGCCCAAAGCCTGTAGCCAGTACCCATTGGTACTCATCATCCCGGGTTTTCAGGCGGTGACTGAACTTGAAAAATTTCTTTTCCGAGTTTAAGAAAGCCTCCAGGGCCTGGTGAAAATTCTCCCGGTCCTCGGGATGAATCAGTTGCTGCCACTTTTCCTTTCGCTGAATGATCAAGGTGGGGATTACCCCGTGACTTCGGTAGTACTTGGAGCGGAGGGTAAATTCATCCCTTATCATGTCCAACTCCCAGTAGCCGTCATTCACCTCTTCCAAAATCAGTTGGTATTTCCGGTTCAAATCCTCTGCATTCTGTAAATCCAGTAAAGATTGTTGGTACCGAATTTCTAATTCCTCTCTGGAAAAATCCTCCATTGGGGATTGTTTCTCGTTTGCTTTATTTCTTGTTAACTCTCTCATCAAAATCCTCCTATGAAACCTTCAAAATACTAATAATCTTGTGAAAAACCCTCTTTGTCGTGAAAAAACGGTAAGCCCCATAGACCACAAGTGCTGATAACAAAGTGCCGGTTAGAATATCCAGGGGAAAGTGAACCCCCACCATAACCCGGGAGATCCCGGTTAGGGCGGCTAAAGCCAAGGCGGTCAGCCCCAGTTTTTCATGGACCAGATAGACGGCGGCGGCAATGGCAAAGGCACTGGTGGCATGCATGCTGGGAAGGGAACCGGAAGCTTCATGATAAATCAGACTCTCAATATCCAGAGCCATAAAGGGTCGGGGTCTCTGGTAAAAAATGCGTATGACGTACACCAGTATAAAGGCCATAAAGGGTCCCCCGAGAGCGGGTACAATATTTCGGTTTTTTCTGATTAACAGCGTCAGGAGCAGGGCCAAATATATAAGTACAAACAGGGTGGAAGAGGCGTTGGTAATAAACACCATCCATTCCCCCAAAAAGTCGCTTTCCATGGTCAGGGAGTAAAGTCTGAAAAACAAATTTTCATCCATCGATTGGATCAAGTAACCACATCCTTTAAGAGTTTCTCTTTATTTTTTTTCAATAATGCGGTATTCTATCCTATAGAGAGTACTATGGGAAGTTTTTGTAAATTGTAGAATTCCTGTGGCATATTGTACCATAAATCGCTAAGAAATGCTATAGTGTCATGAGACAGAGAATATAATCAACAGGAGTGGGGAACTTGGTAAAAATGATTACAAGGGGATACTTAAGAAGTAAAGCCCAGATAATTTTATGGTTGCGGGGGATCATCCTCGGTGCCGGGGTGATTATCCCTGGGGTCAGCGGGGGTACCATTATGGTGATCTTCGGAATGTACGAGAAAATGCTGCAGGACCTTCTCAGGTTTCACGTCAAACCCTATATTGCCATGGGCATCGGTGTCTTAGTAGGAGTATTTGCAGGAGGGGCACTGCTGTCCTTTTTATTTGATCATCATCCGGATCCGACCTATGCTTTTATTCTGGGATGCCTGCTGATGTCGATTCCCTTAATCTTAAAGCGGACCCGGGGATATACGAAAAAGCGGCTGTTGCTTTTGGTTACCGGGGGGATTTTATCCTTCAGCCTACTTGAGCTTCCCACACTGTTTATCGGTACAGAGTTAACCCTGGGGCAAACCTTTTTGGCGGGATTTGTATCCAGTGCCACGATGATGGTTCCCGGAGTTTCCGGAAGTGCGTTGCTGATTGTTCTCGGCCTTTACGAAGAAATTTTAGAGGCGGTGCGGGACTTTCAGATGGGGACCTTGATTATCTTTGTCACCGGGGCGGCCACAGGGGTCTTTATACTGGCGAAGGTATTAAAAACTTTGTTTACTTTATACATGTCGGAGATCCTGTTCTTTTTTACCGGGTTGATTATCGGTTCCTTTAATATGGTAATGCCCGGGACCATCGGGTTCTTCCCGTTGGTAACCTTTGGACTGGGACTGGCTTTGGTGTACCGTTTCGGAAAATAATTGCATGGTCGAGTTGACGAAAAATGAAGAAAGAATGAAGAAAGAATGAAGAAAGAATGAAGAATAAAAAACGAGTTAAAGAAGTAAGCAGAACGCTGGAGATGAATACAGAGAATGAAAATAGAAAACCAAGGATTTAAGAGGTATATATAAGAAGTATATATAGAAGTGATAATATCTGAAAGCGAGGAAGTCGTATGAAAAAGAAATTAAGTTTAGTAACCATAGGAAAGGCATGGTTACCGGTGCTTCTTTGGATGGGGGTTATCTTCTACTTTTCCCATCAGCCCGGGGATGTATCCGGGGACGCCAGCGGTCGCATTGTAGGGGCGATCACAAGTCTGCTGGCTGCAATTATACCTTTTATTGAAATCAATGAAGAGATGCTGCACTTTCTGTTTCGAAAGGGAGCCCATTTCGGGGTTTATGCGGTGCTGGGAATTCTTTCCGTCCGGGCTTTTCAAATTTCGGGATATTCGGGAAAACGGGGATTGCTCTACGGATGGATCCTGGCCACGGTTTATGCAGGGGTGGATGAGTATCATCAAACCTTTATTCCCGGTCGAAGCGGAGAGGTTAGCGATGTATTAATTGACAGCGTCGGCGCTGTTACCGGTATTGCCATGTACTGGCTGGCAAAGGGGATTCGACTGCCTTCGGCGGCTGGAGTGAATACGCTACAGTACATACTGTTGCAGGAGCAACAGCAGGAGCAAAAGCAGGAGGCGCAGCAAATGGAAGAGGAAGAGCAACAGCGAAATCAGGAAGAACAACCGAAACAACAAGAGCAACAGCGGCAAGAAGAAAAAGAAGAAGTTTTCAGGGGCAGTAGGGCGAGGGCTGTTCAAAGATTGAAAGAAGAGGGTTGGGAGAAGTAAAGTCGATAAAAATAGTCGATAAAAATACAAGAAGGCCGGGTTTTCACTGTGAAAACCCGGCCTTTTAATTCATAGAGCATACTTGCTTCATAGAGCATACTTGCTTCATAGACCATATCTAATGCATAGACCATATTTAATTTAGAAAGCGTAATTATGTTTATCCGTAGAGTATCCTGGATAAAGAACATTCGGCATAAGAAACCCTAGAATCTGGGATACTGTCGTCGCTTTTTACGAAGTCTTCCATTGAACCGGATAATAAAGCCGATCAGCCCTGCTAGGGCCACAAGACCTATTAAGCCTCCCAAACCGGTTCCGATATACAGTCCGATATGATTGCTGAGAATATCTCCCCGACTGACTTCCGGATAGACGGCATAGCTTTCTTTTGCCTCCCGCTCTTGAATACTGGCAGTGCCCACCGGTTCCTCGGGGTCCATGGAAAAGGGAGAAACATCCTTTAGCTCCACCGCCACATGGATTTCTTCTTCATTGATATCGTTTTCGAAATACAATACTTCTTCCTGGATAGTTACAGGAACCTCGGCGGTGTGCACCGGTCCGAAGAATCGCAGAGGGCGGTACTCCACTTCCAGGGTGTCCACCCGGTCTCCCGCTTCAAAATAGGGAGTTCTTTCCGCCTCATCAAAGCTCCAGTCCATGATCCGGTCCATATCCTCAAATACCATGGTATCCCCATGATTGTATTCCGAGTTTAAAACTATTCCTGCGATCTTTCTGCCATCGCGCTCATAAATGGCCACCAGACATCTTCCTGCAGCAGGTGTGTAACCGGTTTTCACAAGTACCGGATCGCCGTTGGCCACTTTCCGGCGGGCATTTTCCCAGGGGACCGTTCCCCTCGGAGTGGGGATGACTACGCTTTCCGTTAAAAGCACTTCTTCCACCCAGGGGTTACTAAGGGCTTCCCGGGTAATCACACTCAGTTCGTAGGCCGTGGTGTAATGATCCTCATCATGAGTACCGCTGGCATTGGTAAAACTCGTGTTTTCCAGTCCCATTTCATCGAAACGGTCGTTGATCATTTGGACGAAACTTTCCCCATCCCCTGCCACATGATCCCCCACCATAGCGGCCACATCGTTGGCGGAGTAAATCAGCAGTGCCTCCATGGCGGACTTTCCCGTCATTTCATATCCCAGGGGAATCGGACCGTAATCCGTATTAAGGGAGTAGGAAGGCTGGGCTAAAGCATTTTCCGTATAGGAAAGGACATCTTCCTTGTCGCTGTTTTCCGCAAACAGTAATCCGGTGATGATCTTGCTGGTACTGGCGGGGTAAGCCTTCTTATCGATATTTTTGGCATAGAGAATTTCGCCGGTTTCCACATCGATGGTAATGCCCATTTCTCCCCGAATAATGGGAAAACCCTCTTCGTCGATAATTGCGACTTCTTCGGCTTCGCTATCGTCCGTATCGCTTTCCTCCTCGGGAACGGCATAGACACCGGTGGTGGCTGAGAGCATCAGGGCAGCGGACAAGGTAAAGATAACGGTTTTTTTCCATAGGTGATCAAACATATTATTAGCTCCTTTAGTTTAGTTGGTTTTAATTTCCTTGGTTTTAGTTTAGCGGGTCTTGATGGGTTTTGGCTTTCGATATGTATTTCCGCCCCGCTGCTTAGAGCATGGACTCTCTCATTTTAGCAGGTAATTAAGGATTGGGGAAGAGGAAAATGAAAAAATAGGACAGAGATGCTAGAGGGCTCTGCAAACCGGGAAAATGATGTTATAATAGAGGGGATATCAAGTGATAAGGGAGTGGGAGTAAATGAAAAAAACATGGTTGCTAGGAATAATTTTTACAGCCCTGATTTTATCCGGTTGTTCCGAAGAGGAGCCTTTGAGTCCCGAAGACCCACTGGGGACCTATTTAGAGCACTGGGAGCAGGGAGATTATCCGGAGATGCTTCAACTGTTGGAGGATAATTCCCGGGAGCTGATAGACCGGCAGGAATGGGAGTTTTCTCAGCGATACGAAAAGGTTTACAGTGATTTGGAAATCGAGGAGAGAACCTTTAGTTATGAAGCTGTGGAATTTGACGGGGAAGAAATGGACCTCGAAGAGCTGGAAGAGGTGACCTATGAAGTGCAGGTTCGGATGGCTTCCATGGCGGGGGAAATCGAGTATACCACGGAGGTCCCTTTGATTAAGAATATGGAAATTGCAGAACAGGAAGCAACCGGGGAGGACCGGGAAAATCCCTGGGAAGTGGTTTGGGAACCAGCTCATCTGTTGAAGGGAATGGAAGCTCCCGAGGATCTAATCGGGGTTTCTATGGATCCGCCGGAGCGGGGAGAAATCTTTGACCGGGAAGGTCGGGGGCTCGCCGTAAACGGCCGGGTCTATCAGGCCTCCATTGTGCCCGAGGCCACTGAGGACTTAGAGGGCACCGTGGACGCTTTCGCTTCGGTCCTGGGACTGTCCCGGGACCGGGTGGACTCCTTGGCGAAGCAGTATCCCGACCGTCCCGACTGGGCGGCGCCGGTGCAGCGGGTCAGCATGGAAGACCCTAGGGTCTCGGAACTGGTGGAGATTTCCGGCGTGTTGCTCTCGGAAATCGACGGTAGAGAATACGGCGGCGGTGAGTACACCGGCCATGTAATCGGCCATGTGGGCCCGATAACCGCAGAGGAACTGGAAGACCGGGAAGGGGAGGGCTACTCCAGCACCTCCACCATCGGGAAGAACGGCCTGGAACTGGCCTACGAAGAAGTCCTTCGGGGCAGTCCCGGTGTCCGGATTACGGTAACCGATGAAGATGGAGAAAATGAGCGGATCATAGCGGAAACCGAAGCGAAGAACGGGGAGGACATTCATCTGACCATCGATTTGGATCTGCAGCAAACCTTAGCCGAAACCCTGGAAGGGGAAAAAGGAGCCGTGGTGTTGATGGATCCCAAAACCGGAGAGGTGCTGGCCCTCAGCAGTGAGCCCGCCTTTGATTCGAACCTTCGAACCCTGGGGCTTCCGGACCCCCGGGCCTCGGAAATGGAGGACGCCGGGGAGCTCTTTAGCCGGCGCTTTCAGAACCGCTACGCTCCCGGCTCCATCTTTAAAGCCTTTACCGCGGTAATGGGTCTTGAGGAAGGAACCTTGGACCCCGAGGAATCCTTCGAAATCGAAGGGCTTCAATGGCAGGAAAGCAGCCAGTGGGGCGGCTACCGGGTAACCCGGGTGACGGACCGGATCACCGATGTGAATTTACACCGGGGAATGGTCCACTCGGATAATATCTATTTTGCCAAGCAGGCCCTGGCTCTGGGCGGCGACGCCATGGAGCGCTACGGAGAACTGCTGGGATTCGGACGGGAAGTGCCCTTCGAGTTTCCAATGTATATTTCCAGTCTTTCCAATGAGGGAATCAACAGCGAGCCCTTACTGGCGGATACCGGTTTCGGCCAGGGACAGATTCAAGTATCCCCGGTGCATATGACCGCCATGTTTACCATATTTTTAAATGACGGGGACATGCTGACGCCGCGACTGTTTCTTCAGGATGTGGCTCAGGAGCTGGAACCGGAGGGCGAAGCCGGGGAAGACAGCGAAGAAGACAGTGCCGGTGACAGCCCAGACGACAGCGAAGAAGCCGGCGACGAAGAAGAAGCCGGCGACCCTTCGGAAGACTCCGGGGAATTCAGTCCCCGAGTCTTTCAGGAAAACATCGGATCGCCAGAGAATATCGGCATCGTACGGGATGCCCTAATTGCGGTTATGGAAGAGGAAAGCGGCAGCGTTTATAGGGAAAACCCGGGTCATAGCCGAAAGCTGGCAGGGAAAACCGGTACAGCGGAACTGAAATCCGATTACATGGCCGAGGGGGATGAACTGTTGGGATGGTTTGTCAGCTTTGATTACGAAGCCGAGGACTTACTGTTGACGATCATGGTTGAAAACACTGAAGGACGAGGGGGAAGTCGGGTGGCCCTGGAGCTCAGTCATGAGTTTTGGGAAGCCCTGGAATAATCCGATAGGCCACAGCTATTGATAGAAGCACATCAAGGTGTTGAACCGGCATCAATCATCTCATTAATGTAATAAAACTAAATATCAGTTTTTCCTTCCAAGTTTCCAGGAAGGGTTTTGGACCGCGGCTTTCGGGGTATACAAAAATACTGCTGAAGGTTTACCGCCTTTGGTGGTATTACCAAGTGCCCGGAGGTCAAAAGAATCCGGGTATCAAAGAACAGGATCAATTAATAATTATTAAAGGGAAAAACCCCACAAAGCTGTAGAACGAATAAACGGGATAAAGCTGTAGAACGAACAAACGGGAGGAATGAAGATGGAAAACCATGTAAAAAAAGAATACCAAGCCTGGCTGGATAGCGAATTAGTGGACGGGGAACTAAAAAAGGAATTAAAGGAAATACAGGGGCAGGAGGCGGCGATTGAAGACCGCTTCTACACCTCCCTGGAATTCGGAACCGCAGGTCTTCGGGGAGTCATCGGTGCGGGACCGAACCGGATGAACAATTTGACGGTTCGAAGAACCACCAAGGGCCTGGGCCTGTATATTAGAGGCCAGGGAAAAGAGGCCCGGGACCGGGGCGTAGCCATTGCCTACGACTGCCGGCGAAAATCCCCGGAATTTGCCAAGGAGGCGGCTCTGGTGCTTTCCGGCATGGGGATCAAAACCTACTTGTTTGAAGGGCTTCGCACCACCCCGGAGCTGTCTTTTGCCCTACGGGAGAAAAACTGTATCTCGGGAATCGTCATTACCGCCAGCCACAACCCTCCCGAATATAACGGTTATAAGGTGTACTGGGAAGATGGTGCCCAGATTTCATCGGAACGGGCCAAGGGGATCATCGAATCCATTGAAAAGATCAACACTTTGGAATATACGGAAATCGTAGAGGAAAACGCTGCCATAGAACAAGGCATCTTGGAATATCTCGGTGAAAAAATGGACCGGGCTTACTTAGAAAGGGTGAAACAGGAATCCGTCCACCAAGGGATTTTCCCCCGGGCGAAGGATTTCGCCGCGGTGTTCACCCCCCTTCATGGAACCGCAAGCCGGCCCGTGGAGACGATTTTAAAAGAACAGGGACTGAAAAATCTGCATATCGTTCCTGAAGAGCAGGCCCCCAACGGAGAGTTCCCCACGGTGAAATCCCCAAACCCTGAGGACAAAGAAGCTTTTGAACTGGCACTTAAACTCGGGCAGGAAAAAAATGCGGACCTGATTTTCGGCACGGATCCCGACGGAGATCGGGTGGGCGCCATCGTACGAAACACCGACGGTGAAACCCAGCTGCTCTCAGGAAACCAGATCGGTGCTTTGATTCTTTATGATCTGTTAGCGACCAAAAAGGAAAAGGGGGAACTTCCGGAAAATGCCTTGATGATCAAAACCATCGTTACCAGTGAAATGGGCGTGGATATTGCCAAAAACTTCGGTGTGGCTACGGAAGACACCCTGACTGGCTTTAAATACATCGGCGAGCGAATCAAGCACTATGAACAAACCGGCGAGAAAACCTACCTCTTCGGCTACGAAGAAAGCTACGGCTATCTGGCGGGGACCTATGTAAGGGATAAAGATGCGGTGGTGGCCTCTATGTTGCTGACGGAAATGGCCGCCTATTACAAAACTAAGGGGAAAAACCTGGTGGATGTGTTGGAAATGCTCTACGAGGAATACGGATACTACCAGGAAGATCTTCACTCCATTAAGCTGGAAGGAAAAGAAGGACTGGAAAAAATTCAAAAAGTACTGGAGACCTTCAGAAAAGAAGGATTGCAGCAGGTCGGGGGAAAGAAAGTCCTTAAAACCGTGGACTACGCCGCTGATGATACCGGGCTGCCAAGGGCCAATGTGGTGAAATTCTTCCTGGAGGATGATGCCTGGATGGTGTTAAGACCCTCGGGAACCGAGCCGAAGTTAAAAATTTACGGCGGGGTAAAGGAGAATTCCCTAAAGGAAAGCCGAAAAACCCTGAAGCACATTATGGACGGTACGCGAGAAATGGTAGAGGATAATTTATAAGCGAGGTGACCTATGGAAAAAATATCGTTGGATGCAGGATACTTAAAAAACATGATCGGGGAAGAAGAATTATTCGATTGGGAAGATCCGGTGGAAAAGGCCCATTACGACCTTCACAATGAGATGGGAAAAGGCAATGATTTTGTGGGCTGGGTCAATCAGCCCCGGGATTTTGATATGGAGGAACTTGAAAAGGTACAAGAAACCGCAAAAAGACTACGGGAAAACACGGATATTTTCCTGGTGGTGGGCATCGGCGGCTCCTATTTAGGGGCGAAGGCGGGGATTGAAATGCTCACCCCCTTCTTTTACAACGATTCCGAAAAGCTCCGAGGCGAGGGGCCCAGGGTATATTTTGCCGGACATCACTTAAGCGGCCGGTACCTGGAAGAACTGCTCCAGGTCCTGGAAGAGGGGGAAGTAAGCATTAACATCATCTCCAAATCCGGAACCACAACGGAGCCGGCGGTGGCCTTTCGGATATTGAAAAACTATATGGAAAACCGCTACGGAAAAAAGGAAGCGGCGAAACGGATTGTGGCCACCACAGACCGGGAAAAAGGCGCTCTAAAGGAGCTGGCGGACAAGGAATGCTATGAAACCTTCATCGTCCCCGATGATATCGGCGGCCGGTACTCGGTGCTGAGCCCTGTGGGTATGCTGCCCATGGCCGTGGCGGGAATCAACGTGGAGGATATCGTCAAAGGCGCCAAGGATGCCTACGCCCAACTGTTGGAGCCGGAAATTAAGAAAAATCCCTGCTATCAGTACAGCGTATACCGAAATATCCTCTATGGAAAAGGAAAAAAGATTGAGATCCTGGCCAATTTTGATCCCCGTCTAACCTATTTCGGGGAGTGGTTCAAACAGCTCTTCGGAGAAAGCGAAGGAAAAGAGGGAAAAGGCATTTTCCCCGCAACCCTGAATTTTACCACGGATCTCCACTCCATGGGGCAATATATCCAGGAGGGAGAGCGCACCCTCTTTGTTACCGTCCTGCGGGTGGAAGACGAGGAAGCAGAAACCACCATCGCAAAGGATCATAAGAACCTGGACGGCCTGAACTATCTTACGGGAAAAACCCTGGGTGAAATCAACGAAAAGGCCCTGCAGGGAACCCTGGCCGCTCATTATGAGGGAGAGGTCCCCGGCATGATCCTGACCCTGCCGAAACTGGATGCCTATTATTTCGGCTACATGGTCTATTTCTTCATGAAAGCCTGCGGCCTCAGCGGCTACCTCCTAGGGGTAAACCCCTTCGACCAGCCCGGGGTAGAGGCCTACAAAAAGAACATGTTCCGCCTCCTGGGCAAACCCCAATAAGATGACAGCGGGACGGAGTTTTTGTCATCTCCGGCATCGAGGGTGACAGCGGGACGGAGTTTTTGTCATCCTCAGCATCGTCATTGCCGTCTCCCGCAGCCCAATATCATCTAATATTATCTAATATTATCTAATATCATCCGTAAAACGGAAGTCTTCTGAAGCCTTGGTTTCAGCGGGAAAAATGAATCGGCGGTTGTCCTATGCAGGTCGTTACTTGCGAAGGGCAGCCGTTTTTAAGGTCTTTCGAATTTTCAAGCCTCCCTTTGTTTTAAAAGTCCCTCGGTAAAATCATATAGTCAAAGGTTATATATTTTTAGGCTGGAAAACAGTAATTCCCACACCGGGAACCTCTGTGCCATCCTCTTCGTCTAAATCCTATATAACCCGGGGCTGAGCCTAATGGGGAACAAAGAAATATTACAATAAAAGAAATATTTCAAGTGAATAGGAACTGGCAAACTTCCTGCAACCGCTTTCAAGCATTGCGCACATCTTAAAAAGAGGAAAAAAGAAGTTTTCGTCTCTGGACAGACCCGCAGGAGAGACAGACTCGCAGGGGAGACAGACGCACAGCGAAGACAGAACCACAGCGAAGACAGACCCGCAGCGAAGCTTGAGGTAATCTTTTATCAGCAGCAGGAAAAAAAGTTGCATCAAGTAGGAAAAATATAGTATATTGATAGAATAGAAAGTTATGGAGATTTTTAAGATACAGGGGATAGGAGTGGGTAAAGTGTTGAAAAAGAAGAAATTGATACCGGCGCTGATTATGCTGGGAGATGCGGCAATTATAAATATTTCCTTTATTATAGCTTTTTTATTACGGTTTGAAGGAAGTTTTTTCATCAGCAATGTGGCCCAGCGCCACTTCGAGATCTATTTGAGCAATATTGTAACCATCACCTTGATTAAACTGGTGATTTATTACATCTTCGGGCTATACAAAAATCTGTGGAAATACGCTTCAATTTATGAAGTGTTACAGATTGTAGGAACCACGGTTGTGGCAAACACCGCTGTGGTCAGTTATATGTTCTTAACTCAGGATCCCCTGCCCCGAAGTATTTTTGCCATTGTGGTACTGCTGGACATTGCCCTGATCGGCGGTCTGCGTTTCAGCTTCCGGGCAAGCAGAAGTCTAAGAGATCGTATGGGGGATAAGGGTTTCAAGAAAAAAGGGCAAATAAAGCAGAAACGAAGTTTGATCATCGGTGCGGGAGAAGCAGGAGCCCAGGTCATCAAAGAGCTCAGAAATCATAAAGAACTGAACAGTATTCCCGTCGCGGTAATCGATGATAATGATGAAAAATACGGAGCAAGAATTAATGGAGTTCCTGTAGTAGGGGACCGGTATCATATTAAAAAAGTCGTGGAAAAATACCGCATCGATGAGATTATTATTGCCATCCCCTCCATGCAGCGCCAGGAGATCCGGGGAGTTATTGAAGAATGCAATAAGACCAAATGCAAGCTAAAAATTGTTCCGGGACTTTCGGAGCTGATCGACGGAGAGGTTTCCATTCAAGCCATCCGGGAGGTTAAAATTGACGACCTGCTGGGCCGGGAGCCTGTTAAGTTGGACATGGAAGGAATTCAAGGTTATATCAAAGATCGGGTGGTGTTAGTTACCGGGGGAGGGGGATCCATCGGTTCCGAACTTTGTCGTCAAATTGCGGCGATCCAACCGAAAAAGCTGTTGATACTGGACAACTATGAGAACAATGCCTATGCCATTCAAAATGAAATTCGAAGCACTTATCCTGAAGTGGATCTGTTTACGATCATCGCCTCGGTGCGAGAGAAGGAACGTATGGATGAGATTTTTGCGACCCATAAACCCCAGGTGGTCTTTCACGCCGCCGCCCATAAGCATGTGCCCTTGATGGAGGATAATCCTCAGGAGGCGGTCAAAAACAATATATTCGGCACCCGGAACGTGGCGGAATGTGCGGATAAGTACGGAACGGAGCGGTTTGTGCTGATCTCCACGGATAAAGCCGTAAATCCCACCAATATTATGGGGGCTTCAAAACGGGTGGCGGAAATGGTCATTCAGGCTCTGGATAAGGAAAGCAATACGGAGTTTATCGCCGTGCGTTTTGGGAATGTACTGGGAAGCAACGGCAGTGTCATTCCGCTGTTCAAAGAGCAGATTGAAAAAGGCGGTCCCGTGACGGTGACCCATGAAGAGGTTACCCGTTACTTTATGACCATCCCCGAGGCGGTGCAGCTGGTGGTTCAAACCGGTTCCATGGCCAAGGGAGGCGAGATTTTCGTACTGGATATGGGAGAGCCGGTGAAAATCATTGACCTCGCCCGAAACCTGATCCGACTGTCAGGCTTTGAGCCGGATGTGGATATTGAAATCAAGGTGGTGGGTCTGCGTCCCGGAGAAAAACTTTACGAAGAGCTTCTGCTTGACGGGGAAGGCCTGGAAGATACCTGTCACGAAAAGATCTTTGTGGGAAAACCCATGTATACGGACTTTAAGTTCCTGCAACGGGAGCTGGATATTCTTTGGGAAACCTTGGATAAGGACGGCGGAGAAATTAAAGGATATATGGGAAAAATCGTTCCGACTTATAAGCAAACAGCGAATTAACCGAAAACGAAAACACCGGCATAAGGGCAAAAATGTACCAGAGGGTCGGACCCCCTGGTACACTTTTTGATTTTCAATGAAGTTATAAAGAAGCCTTTGCCGCCACCTGCAGAGCGTCCCAGGTTCCCGAGAAGGGCGGGGCGTAGGCGAAGTCCGACAGCAGGATGTCCTCTAGGGTAAGGCCCTGGTCTATGGCCAACACCAAGGTGTTGATCCGGTGGGCAACCCCTTTGGTGCCTGCCAGCTGGGCTCCTAGTAAGACTTTGGAGTCCTTATCAAAAATGTATTTGATATATACGGGACTGTTGTCGGGATAGTAGCCGGCCCGGTGAGGGGCTTTGATAAAGTTGGACTGGAAATTGTACCCGTGGTCCCTTGCCTGTTTTTCATTGAGACCGGTTTGGGCTAAAGTAAGGTCCAGGATCTTTACCACGGAGGTTCCCAGGGCGCCGGGGAAGGTTTTATCCTTGCCGGCGAGGATTTCCGCTAAAATCCGTCCCTGCTTACTGGCGTGGGTGGCCAGGGGGATGTGTACCGGCATATCCAGAAGTTTATGGTGTACCGAGGCACAGTCCCCGGCGGCGTAGACGTCTTTCAGGTTGGTCTCCATCCGGTTGTTGGTGATGATGGCACCGTTTTCGAGGGTTTGGATTCCCGTGTTTTCCAAAAACTTCGTGCCGGGAGCCACACCGATGGCCATCACCACAAGATCCGCTTCATAGGCTTTCTGATCCGTTACCACGTGGGTTACGTAACCATGGGCATTGCTTTTGAAACCCTCTACGTTATCGGATAAATGCAGGTTGATATTTTTGTCTTCCAGTTCATCTAAAAGAATTTCCCGGATTTCTTCATCGTAGGTTTTCATAATCTTCCCGGAACGATTGATCAGGGTAACGTTTTTCCCCAGGGAGTGAAAGGACTCCACCAGCTCTAAGCCGATGTAGCCGCCTCCAACGATGACGATGTTTTTTACCTCGGAAAGCAAGGCCGCTTCTTTGATTCTTTTGCCGTCGGGAATATCCCGAAGGGTGAATACGTTTTTCGGAGCCTCCTCCATAAATTTCGGTGTAATGGGAGCGGCGCCGGTGGAAATCAGCAGGGTGTCGTAGGATTTTTCAAAGGTTTCATTCTTGTCCAAATCCTTCACTGTAACAGTTTTTTTCGATGGATGCACTTGCAGGACCTGATGGTGAATATGAACATCCACCCTTTTTTCTTTAAAATCCTCGGGGGTTCGAACAATTAATTTCCCGGGGTCTTTAATTAAATCTCCGATGTAATAGGGAAGGCCGCAGGCTCCGTAGGAAATGTGAGGACCTTTTTCGAAGATCGTGATTCGAGTCTCCGGGTCTTCCCGTTGAAGCTTCGCCGCACAGCTCATTCCTGCAGCAACCCCTCCGATAATGACAACTTCTTTTTTCATATCTCAACCTCCTTCTAGGACTTGGTACTGATTTTTATTTGGTATTTCATCAGAAAACATGGGGAAAACTTTATATTTCAATGATGATGACGGATAAAAGCAAAAAAGAAAATGGTTGACGTAATTTCAAATATGTATTATTCTATCATTACAGTCAAGAGGACTCCCTCCTCAAAACGCCATAGCCTTTAGGTGGGAGGTGAATTGGCGGTTTTATTTTGTTTAAAAACAAGTTTGTAGGGTGAAATATAATTGTACTCACTGTTCTTTGAAAACTGAAGATAAGAGGTTGTGACAGGAAAGACGTCTGTCGCGTAAAATCTTCAACGTCAAGAGCACAGTAAACGTACTCCCAAAGGGAAAACCAATGGGATAGCGGGGTTGGGTGTCATTAGCACACCAACGTGTCAACTCCACCGGTGGTTAATCGTCATGCATTGAGTCGACATCCCGGAAAGCCCCACGTCAAATTTCGTAGAAATTAAGTGGTGGGAGTATTCATGGTAATACCTTGCAATTATTCATACCCAATATGAAAATAGATTAATCATTGGATTGAAAAGCATACCACCTGTGAAGAGCCCCCTTGGAATAAACCTACCGGCATCACCCGCCCAGGATCAACCGGCAAAAATCCTTATGAGTCAAAGGCCTTAATTTCCAACAAACCCTTTTATTTAGATGAAAAATGGGTAATATGTACATATTGAAAAGTTACTGAATTTAGAATACCATACAGATAAGGAGCAAAACCATGCGACTGATTTCATGGAATGTGAACGGCCTGCGAGCCGCAGTAAAGAAAGGTTTTTATGAGACCTTCAAGGGACCGGAACATTGGCTGGAGGATTGATTACTTTATCGTATCCAAAGCTTTGGAAGATCGATTAGAGGACGGGAAGATTTATCCCGGGATTTACGGCAGTGGCCATTGCCCCGTGGGGCTGGAAATAGATCTTTAGTATTTGGGATAGTATTTCAGAAAACAAATGAGCATTTCAGGGAAAACAATCGTATTTTAAGGGAACTAATTTGGGAAGATATCCGTCTAAAGGGTTATAAAGGGAAAACGGGGGAGATGCTATGAAAAAAAAGTTGTTGATTATCGGGGTCACAGTCTTGATATTGGCGATGGTACCGGTAGCGGCATTAAATCTTTTCGGAGACCGGGGAGAAGAAGGGAACTCCGGGTCTATCGGAGGCAGCGAGCAACATACGGGAGAAAAAAATCCCGAGGAACCGCTGGACCGGGACGAAGAACCGAAGGAACCGGAACTAGAAGATCCCGAGGGCACATCCGATGAAGAGGATCAAGAGGACCGGGAGTCTGAAGAAAACGCCGGGGATCAGGATTCCAACGCTTCAGAAAGCGAAGACTCTCAGGAGTCGAAGGATGAAGAGAAGGATAAGGATTCTGAGAACGGCAACAACGGCGATGGCAACAGCGATGGCAACAGCGATGGCAACAGCGATGGCAACGGCAATGATGAAGAGGAAACCATTGTCTGGGGAGACTTAGGTTTCTCCGATACCATGGATGTTTTTTTACAGGAGATAGAAGAGGATCTCACAAGAAGAGATCTGGCGAAATTATCCGTGCTGTTTTATGAGCAATTATCCGGCCAGGAAGCCACGCCGGCCTGGGAGGAAACCTTTGAAGATACGCAAAGCACCTGGGTGCTGAAGGCCTATAATCTGGGAATCGTTTCTGATGAGGAAGATGGCAAGTTTGATCCGGATCGGGGTATTACCCGTCAAGAAGGAGCCCATACCTTTTATCGAATCCTTAGAGCGTTGGACCGACCGTACCCTGACGGGGATTTAGAGCTGATTGCAGAAGATGTGGAGCGTATCGATAACTATGCCTATGAAGCTGTGGCCTTTATGGATTACTATGAGATCCTTCCCAGAAGAGACGAGAACAAAGTGAATCCTGAAAAACAGATAGTGGAGGGGGAAATTAAAGCCCTTTGGAATAATACCCGGCAATGGGTAGAGAGTTATGACCGGTACAGCGAAGGCCTGGAAGCCCCTACCGGCGTATTTGCCGAGGAACATCAAGGAGAAGCAAAAATCGGCTGGGAGCCTGTGGAAGACGGGGAATACTATCATGTGTATGAAGCGTTGTCGGAAGACGGACCATTCCACGCATTCAGTGATCGAAACGGACGGCCTCTAAAAGTATATTGGGATGAGGATTATTCCCTCAAAGTCACGGGACTTACGGAAGGTCAGACCTATTACTACCGGGTACGTGCCGTGGTGGATGGAATCCGTTCCCCTAAAAGTGAAGTTGTGAAAGTTACGGCAACAAGTTCTGTAAACAAGGACTTTGAAGATTATGAAGCCTATTTGATGAAAGACTATAATCACTTTGAACTTGGGGACCAAATTGTGGAGTTTGAAAACATCGAAATATCCCGAGGATCCGATGAAGAAGAATTAAACCTCCGATATTATGTGGACGGGGAAAACTCTGAAAAGCTTCGAAGGGTGATTCAAGAAGGATACCGGGAGGACCTCCGAACACTGTACGGATATATCATCCGGGAGATGTCGGACTTTTACGAGAAGGACGTTAACGCCTATCTGATTTATGAGGACTCCGGTTTGGAGGAGTTTCCCCAAAAGTACCAGGATAATCGCATCGAAGAGGATCCCATAGGGGAAGGCTCCGATGGCACCTATTTTGTCTGGTTCCCTTATTTAGAGATGATTTGGGATTATGAACATAGAGATTTCAGCCATCGTTGGTTCTATGAAAATGAAGGGGCATAACCCCGAGGAAAATCAAGGAACGTCGGCGGAGAGGGTCGGCGTTCTTTTTTATTGGGAAAGTTAATATCCCCAGGCCCTGGTGGAACACACCGGGAAACTCAGTCGTTGAAGGTTCTCGAGACCGGCTAAGGAGAAAGGTTTAAGAGAATCGGTGGCCGTATTCTGAAAAGGTATGATATACTGATGACATAATTAATACTTATAATGAAACATAATACTAAATAAAATTTTCAGCAATAGTAAGCGGGAGTCGAATCCGGCCTGGGAAAAATAAGTTCAACAGCAGCCGCTAAAAAAGCATGGGAAAGGGAGGGAAGAAATGGGAAAAAAACAAATCTTACTCGTGGAGGATGACCCGAATATATCGGAAATTGTCAGTCTTTATCTGAAAAAGGAAGGCTATGAAGTGGATAAGGAAGCCGACGGAAAAGCGGGCTACGAGGCTTTTTTAAAGAAGGCCTATGATCTGATCGTGTTGGATTTAATGCTTCCCGGGATGGACGGCTATGAAATTTGCCGAAAAGTTCGGGAAAACAGTAATGTACCCGTTGTTATGCTCACCGCCAGGGGAGAGCAGGATGAAAAGATTAAAGGCCTGGATATCGGTGCCGACGACTACATTCCCAAACCCTTTGATGTTCGAGAGCTGATGGCCCGGGTATCGGCGAATTTACGAAGACGGAAGCTGGACCGGGAGGAAAACAAAGGGGGCGGGGAGCAGCGCCTGGCCTATGATACTTTGATTTTTAACAAAGATGCCTTTGAGGTGTCCCTGGACGGAGTGTCCGTGGAGATTCCCCGAAGAGAAGCCCAGCTTTTAAAATATTTGATGGAATACCCCAACCGGGTCTTTTCCCGGACAGAGCTGATCGAAAATATCTGGGGATGGGATTTTGAAGGAGAGGACCGGGTGGTGGACCTCTACATTAAGCGCCTGCGGCAACGGTTAAGCCCTAAGAAAGAAGCTTCCTGGAATATCGCCACGGTTTGGGGTGTCGGCTATAAATTTGAGGTGGACAAGCAGTGAGAAATGTGATGGAAAATGTTATCAAAAAAATTAAAGATCGGTTTTGGACAGAAAACGGATTTCGAAAATCCATCTTTCAAAAAATGATGGTGACTTACTTTTTAATCCTGATTATCAGTCTATTTTTGATCGCTTATATAACCAGTCAGTTTATGCAGCAACAGATCATTGAACAGCGAAGAAGCGTATTGGAACGGGAAGCGTTAAGGGTAAGCCGTATGTATGACCAGTTAGAGGGCGGGGTCATCAGTGTGGAACATTTTATGGAAACGTTGAATGTGATGCAGCAGGCGGAAAATGTGGATGTATCCATTATCTTTGATGATACCTCGGATATTATGGGCATCGGAAACATCGGAAGGCTGCCGATACAGTCCAATCGTCCCACCCCCTCCTTGGAAAATCCCGTCCGACAGTATTTCACCGCCCAGTTTGAGAGCGAGGAAGAGGACGAGTACGTTCAAATGCTTACGGTGGCTGTCCCCCTTCTGGAAGAGGGACAGCGCTTTGGAGAAATTCTTATTTATACTCCCATCGCCAATGTTCAATTATTAACCCAGCAGATTAACCGGATTATTATGCTCACCTTTTCCGGGATTACCATTCCCGTAACCCTGCTGTTATACTTTTTCTCGAAACGCTTTACCCGGCCCTTAGTGGATATGCGGAACGTGGCCCAGAAAATATCCGATGGGGAATACGGTCATCGACTTGACGTAAAAGGGAATGACGAAGTCAGTGATCTGGCGATTTCTCTTAATTCCATGGCCTATAAAATTCGAAACTTAGAAGAGATCCGGAAGGATCTGATAGCCAATGTGTCCCATGAATTGAAAACCCCCATTACCACGGTGCAAAACTTTATCCAGGGGATTCTGGACGGGGTGATTGAAAAAGAGGATGCGGAACAATACCTGGGAGTGGCCCTGGATGAAACCAAACGGCTGGGGAAGCTTACCAATGAGCTCTTGGAACTGTCCAGTTTTGAGAAAAAAGTGTCCCATCTAAACAAAGAATGGGTCAACCTGGAGAAGTTGGTCAAAGAGGTTCTGATGCAGCTGCATTTCGATTTTGAAAGAAAGAACATTCAATTGATTGAAGAACTTCAATCGGAGGTGCACGGTTATGTGGATCGAATCCGTATGAAACAGGTTTTAATCAATGTATTAAATAATGCCATTCGCTTTACGCCCCGGGAAGGGGCCATTCGCCTGGAGCTGAGGGATCGGGGAGACAAATTTTCCATAGAGGTAATTGACAGCGGTCCGGGAATTCGTCCTGAGGAGATTCCCTTCGTCTACGAGCGGTTTTATAAAGGGGATAAAAGTCGGAAGCGGACCACAGGTTTCGGACTGGGCCTTACCATCAGCAAACACATCATGGATGCCCATGGAGGGGACATCAGCATTCTGTCCTTGACCCAGGAGGGAAAGGAAGCCAGAAGAAAGGAAATTCAGGCCCGCTCCCGGGTGGATCGTTACAATTTAGGGGAGTACGAGGGCGAGATGGTGATTCGACCCTATGAAAAAGATAAGGATCTTGAAGATTCCAGAGGTCAAGGCTTCTTGATGGGCGCCCATATTGCAGTGGAGGCTCCAAAGAATTAAGGACTCAAAATCTGCCCCCTTAACAAGGAAGTTATAAGGGAGTTACAAACGGTTGGCAAGGAGAATAGCCGAATAGCCGAATAGACAGATAGGCAAAATACGATACGCAAAATACGATAAGTAAAATACGCAAAAAAATATAAAAAAAGATGAAGCCCTTTCCCTTGAAAGGATTTCATCTTTTTTGCTACATAGTATTTAGTTCGCAGTATCTTTCACAGTATCTTTCACAGTATCTTTCGCAGTATCTATAGCACACATAAAAACTCAGGAGGACTTAATCGTCAAAATCTTCTTCCTCTTCCTCTATCGGGTCTCCGTTGAAAGCCTCATCGGGATCAATATCATTTTCACTTTCACAGCCTACGAATCCTAACAAAGCTAAACTAAGTACGCCTGCAATAATCATTTTCTTAATATTAAGTTTCATTTCGGGATTCCTCCTTTAATTTAATTAATTTGAAATACATGTTAAAGAAAGTCTATCATTAATTTATGTCACTGAAATGTCAAAATTGTAAATTATTTCGGAAATGTAATATTTGGGACATGGAAATATCTCTACAAAAATAAGGTGATATTTCTGCATATCCCTGGGAAATAATTCTTCGAAACAACCTTGCAAAACAAAAAACAACCGGCAAAACAAAAAACAACCGGCAAAACAAAAAACAACCGGCAAAACAAAAAACAACCGCAAAAAATGAAAACCCCCGGAGGGGAGAGCTCCAAGGGTTTACAACTTTTATTTCATTAAGGAGAATGAAAGTAAAGAAAAAGTTACAGTTTGTCCATCTTTAATAAGTTACTGTTCGCTGTGTTTAATCATCTACGCCTTCATCTTCTGCCGGTACTTCTTCTTCCGGCATCTCTTCAGGGTCGATGTCTTCTGCTTCCCCGCATCCAACAAAACCGACTAAGGCTAAACTAAGGATTCCTGCTGCTAATAATTTCTTAAGACTCATACATGAATACCTCCTTTAAATATTTTGCCTTTATCAATAAAAGGGAATAAGTGATGACAGCTATTGAGTCAGTGACTTATTATGGTTCTAATACTAACAGGAAATTATGTCATGGTTATGTCGATTGAAATTTTTTTTAAAATTTATCAAATAGCCGAGAATACTCGTGACTTTAGTCGTGTAGATGAATCGGCTTCGGTTGTGGCATCGCTGTAGCGATGGATAACAACCGTAATATTTTGTTTAATCGAACCATTAAACAGCCTATTTACGATAGTATTCAGCACTTACATATGTTATAATTAAATAGAGGTGATTCCCATGGCTACCATGCATTACGGGCGTGGATACGTCTATTCTATTCAGTACCATTTGGTTTGGTGTGTAAAATATCGTCATGATATTTTACACGGAGAAATTGATGCAGATGTTAAAGCGTTATTACGGAAAATCGCTGTAGATAATGATATTCTAATTATTGAAATGGAATCCGATAAAGATCACATCCATTTACTGATCGACTGTAAGCCACAGCACGTTATTCCCAGTATCGTTAAAGCATTTAAAGGGGTATCCGCCAGATTACTGTTTAAAAAACATCCGGAGCTTAAGCAACGCCTCTGGGGTGGCCACTTATGGAATCCCAGCTACTTTGTAGCGACTGACAGTGAGCATACGGAAGAACAGATCCGTAGTTACATAAAAAGTCAAAAAAAGAAATGAGGGGAAAGTTGTGCTACGCCACAAAGCCTATAAATTTCGAATCTATCCGAATTGGGAGCAGGAGATCTTAATTGCTAAAACCATGGGATGTTCTCGATTTGTCTACAATCATTTTTTACGTTTGTGGAATGAAGCCTATGCTGCAACCGGTAAAGGGTTAACCTATCATGCCTGCTCAGCAATGATTCCTCAAATGAAAAAGAATGAAGGGACCCTTTGGTTAAAGGAAGCGGATAGCATTTCTCTTCAGTCCTCTGCAAAAAATCTTTCCGATGCTTTTTCCCGTTTTTTCAAGAAACAAAATAACCCACCGCAGTTTAAAAGTAAAAAGAACCCGGTTCAAAGCTATACAACAAAAAATTTGAACAACAGTATCAGAATCGTTCATCACTCCATTAAATTACCCAAGTTAGGCCTTGTGAAGTTTCGGAAAAGTCAAGATCCTAAGGGCCGGGTGTTGAATGCAACCATCCGAAAAAATGCCGGCGGTAAATACTTTGTTTCTCTCCTTTGCGAAGAAGAAATTCAGCCGCTACCGAAGACCAATTCCGCGATTGGAGTGGACCTTGGTATTACAGATTTTGCCGTTCTTTCTGACGGGCAAAAGATCGATAACCATAAATTCACGTCTAAAATGGAAAAGAAATTACAACGGGAACAGCGTAAGTTGTCGAGACGTGGACACCTGGCTAAAGAGAAAGGAATCAATATTTTTGAAGCAAAAAATTATCAGAAACAAAAATGCAAGGTTGCCCGGTTGCACGAAAAAGTAATGAATCAACGGAGCGACTTTCTGAATAAGTTGAGTACAGAAATTATCAAAAGCCACGATATAATCTGTATTGAAGACTTACACACGAAAGGGATGCTCCGTAATCATAAACTGGCGAAAAGCATTTCCGACGTATCCTGGTCCGGTTTTGTGAACCGGTTACAGTACAAAGCAGACTGGTATGGTCGGGAAGTCATCAAAGTGGACCCATGGTTCCCATCGAGTCAAATTTGTTCAGCCTGTGGGCACAAGGACGGCAAGAAACCCCTTAATATCCGGGAGTGGACTTGTCCAATTTGTGAGGCCCATCATGATCGGGATATCAATGCCAGTAAAAATATTTTGAAGGAAGGTCTACGAATACAAGCGCAAGCTTAAATAGTATCCAAAACCGTAGGTACTACGGGGATAGCTTGGTAAAGAAGAGAAACCGCTGTAAGTAAAGAAATAGGCTTACAAGTACGCTCTGTTCCCAAGAATCTTATGACTTCAGTAATGAGAGGTTCAAGTTACAATGAGTAAGAAAAGGATGACAGCGGGACGGAGTTTTTGTCATCTAGAGATGACAAAAACTCCGTCCCGCTGTCAGATCCAATATACCATTTAGAAAAGTCGAGGTTGATAAATATGAATGTAATGAGTTTGGAAAACATCACAAAAAGCTATACGGAACGAGTATTGCTGGACGGCGTAAATCTGGGGATTCAGCAAGGGGATAAAATCGGGATCATCGGCGTCAACGGGGCGGGAAAGACCACCCTTCTTAGAATCATTGCTAAAAAAGAGGTTCCCGACAGCGGAGAGGTTATTCAGCGGGGGAATATCCGGACCCATTATCTGCCTCAAAACCCGGAATTCAAGGAAGAACACCGGGTATTAGAGCAGGTGTTTTATGGTGAGGACCGGAAAATACAGCTCCTGTATCGATACCAGCAGGAATTGGATAAGGGGGAGCCTTCCGGGGAAAAAATCATCGAACTCAGCGGGAAAATCGAAGATGAAAATGCCTGGGATTTGGAGAAGGAAGCCAAAGCAATTCTTACCCGACTGGGCATTACAGATTTCAGCCGGCGGGTAGGGGATCTCTCCGGGGGCCAGCGAAAGCGGATCGCCCTTGCCTCCGCCCTGATTCAGCCTTCGGAAATGTTAATTCTGGACGAGCCCACCAATCACTTGGACAATGAGATCATCGATTGGCTGGAGGCCTACTTAAAGGAAAAACAAACCACCTTGGTGATGGTTACCCATGACCGGTACTTTCTGGACCGAATTGCCAACCGTATCCTGGAGGTGGAAGGAGGAAACCTTTACAGTTATGAAGGGAATTATACCCGGTACCTCGAAGAAAAAGCCGTAAGGGAAGAGAAGAATGCCCGGGAACTGGAGAAGAAAAAAAGTCTGTATAAAAGCGAGCTGGAATGGATCCGGGCCGGTGTTCAGGGCCGGGGGACCAAACAAAAGGCGAGAATTCAGCGCTTTGATAAACTGAAAGAGGAAAAAGACGGGGGCGAGGACAGTCAAATGGAAATCTCCGTAGGCTCCACCCGGCTGGGAAAGAAGGTTATTGAAGGGGAGAACATCTCGAAAAGTTTCTGGGAGCCGATGGAAGAAGCTAGGAAAGAGCTGGGAGAGGACGGCGTAGCGACGGATGGAGAAAAGGCGAAGCATGATCCAGTAGGGACGGCCAAAGAAAAAGCTAAGCATGAACCAGTAGGGACGGCCATAGAAAAGGCGAAGCATGACCCAGTAGGGACGGCTGGAGAAGAGCTAGGAGAGGACGACGTAGCGGCGGATGGAGAAGAGATGCAGCACAGCCCCGCAGAAATGACTTCGGAAAGAACTGCAAAAAGAGCTGCAAATAGAACTACAGAAAGAACTGAAGAGAAGAAGCAGGATCAATTAATAGAGACGCCACTGATTAAAGATTTCTCCTACACGGTACTTCCCAAAGACCGCATCGGCATAATCGGAGAAAACGGTAGCGGAAAAACCACCTTGATTAATATTCTCGGCGGCAAAATCACGGATTTTGAAGGAGTTTTGGAGATCGGAGAAACGGTGAACATCGGCTTTTATGCCCAGGAGATGGACCCCCTTCCTGAGGATCTTCGGGTGATTGATTATATCCGCCGGGAACGGGAATATATTTCCACGAAGGAGGGCAAAAAAATTACCGCATCCCAGATGCTGGAACGGTTCTTGTTTCCTCCGGACGCCCAGTGGACCTTGATTCGAAAGTTATCCGGGGGAGAGAAGCGAAGACTGTACTTGCTGAGTATTTTAATGCAGGCACCGAATGTCCTGTTTCTCGATGAGCCCACCAATGATCTGGATATAAAAACCTTAAGTATTTTAGAGGAGTATTTGGAAGAGTTTCCCGGGGCGGTAATCTCCGTATCTCATGATCGTTACTTTTTAGATCGTACCGTGGATAAAATATTCTCCTTTGAGGCTCATAATATCTATGAGCACCCGGGAAACTACTCCGATTACCTGGAGCGAAAAGCCCGGGGAGCCGTGGGAGCGGTCCTGGGAGAGGCCCCGAAAGCCGGTAGACATGCCAAAGAACAACCGGGGACCAAAGAAGGGAAAGCGTTGGCAGAAAAAGGCGTCGCCGGAAATGCCGGCAATGGCATCGCCGGAAAAAGTCATCAACTGAAGTTTTCCTATAAGGAAAAGCGGGAGTTTGAAACCATCGATCAGGATATCTCAGCCATTGAACAGGAACTGGAAGCCATTGAAAGGGATATTGAAAACGCTGCCGAGGACTTTCAAAAGCTGCAGGAGTTATTGGCGATGAAGGCAAAAAAAGAACAGGCTCTGGAAGAAAAGATGGAACGCTGGGTATACTTAAACGAATTAAAGGATACCATTGAAAGACAGGAATAAGCGCTGAAAGATGCCACTGAAAGATGCCACTGAAAGATAACACTGAAAGATGCCACTGAAAGATACCACTGAAGGTGGGGGATAGGAGCTAAAAATATGCAGGGTAGTCGACTGGAAAAAGCAACAAAATCAGCGATATTGGTAATGGTTCTTACAAGTCTTAGCAAAATCATGGGTTTCCTACGGGAAATGCTGATCGGTTTTCGCTTCGGCCTGGGGGGAGAAACTGATGCCTTTTTTATGGCGCTTACTATCAACGGGGTGTTAATCACCATCATCGCCCTGGCCCTGAGGCAAAGCATGATCCCTATCTTTACCGGGATACGAAAACGAGAAGGCGACAGGGAAGAAAACCGTTACCTTAGCCGCTTTAGTCTGCTGATTTTTATAGGTGCTCTGGGAGCCATCGGGGTCTTTTACGTAGCGGCCCCGTTTTTGGTGAGCCTTTTTGCCGGAGGTTTTGAAGAAGAGGTGTTTGATTTTACGGTTCGACTGGTTCGAATTGGGCTACCCAGCATGGTGGCAGTGGTGCTCACCGATGTGTTTAACGCCTATATCCACAGCAAGGAAAGTTTTGCTTTCCCCGCACTGATGGGTATTCCCTTTAACATTCCTTATTTTATCTTTCTGATTTTCATGGGGGACCAGTACGGTCTTACGGGATTGATGATTACCGCAGTGATAGCCAATGTTCTGCAGTGGCTACTGACTATGGGCTTCGGCAGGAAGATCGGCTGGCGCTATGATCCCAAAACCGGGATTTCGGAAGCCTTGAGGGATCAAAACGTAAAAAGAACCTTTCGCTTTGTGGGTCCGGTGATATTAGGAACCATGGTCAGTAAATTCAACGTGGTGGTGGACCGGGCCCTGGCCTCGGGACTGATTTCGGGCAGCGTCTCCGCGCTGAACTATGCAGAAAAAGTGAAAGCCCTGGTGTACGGGGTGTTCATTTTATCCATTGTCACCATCATCTATCCCATCCTGTCCCGGGAAGGGGATTTGAACAATCCGGTTACTTTCAACCGAATGCTGTTAAAAGGTATGAATGTGATGCTGCTCTTGACCATTCCCGTTGCGGCGGGGACTTTGTTGTTGGCGGAGCCTATGATCCGGGTGCTGTTTCAGCGGGGGGAGTTTGATGCCTGGTCCACAGGAATGACCGCCTATGCCCTCAGCTTCTACGCCATCGGATTTGTGGGCATCGGTCTGCGGGAAATGATGATCCGGGGTTTTTACTCTTTGCAGGACACCAAAACCCCGATGGAAAACGGAATATACGTTGTGGCCTTAAATATTGCCTTGAACCTGCTCTTCGTTCCGTTCTTCGGTCACGGGGGCTTAGCCCTGGGAACCAGCATCGCCTCCCTGTTGGGAGCCTATTTGCTGCTGAAAGAGCTGAGAAAGAAGATGGCTTTTCCCGGAGGGAAAAAAATGCTTCTCTGCGCCGGGAAATCCTGCGCCGCCTCCCTGGTCATGGCGGGGGCAATCCTTGGCGTAGCCTGGATTTTCGGCACTGGCTGGTTTACCGAAGCGGGGCTCTATCAGGCCCCGCTGCCGGAACTGCTGATGCTTTTTATGACCATCCTGCTAGGCGCCGCCGTGTACCTTTTGATGTTATTCTTCTTTAACATCGAAGAGGTGGAAATGGTCAAAGGCCTGGTGTTCAAAAAATAGGATGACAGCGGGATGACAGCGGGACGGAGTCTTTGTCATCTTTTTTATAGAGGGCGAAGAATGACAGCGTGACAGCGGACGGAGTTTTTGTCATCTTATTTATAGAGGGCGAAGAATGACAGCGTGACAGCGGACGGAGTTTTTGTCATCTTTTTTATAGAGGGCGAAGAATGACAGCGTGACAGCGGACGGAGTTTTTATCATCTCCATTGATAGAGGGTGAAGAAAAGCAGGTATGGGAAGGGAAGAACGCAATATCCTATAGTGGTTGAAGATCTCGATTTTCCGAGGTCTTTTTTTTCGTTTTTATTTACGGATTTTCGGGTATCAAAGGAAAAAGTTATCAGAAAATAAAAACTTCGGGGACGGTACTTGAATTTTATATCAAAGGGTGTATAATGTGAATTATAGCAATCAAGACAAAGAATATGAAAAAAATGCAATTAAGAAATAGGACAGTTATCGGAAAATACAAAGAAAAACAGGAAGAAATTTCAAAGTGGGATGACAGAAACTCCGTCCCGCTGTCATCTATGAAGGGTGGTGAGAAGATGCCGAGAAAGTCCAGGGAAAAAGATGAATATGGGATTTATTACATTCGCCAGCAAGGTTCCAAGGAGGTGCCCCTTTTTCGGGATGAAAAGGATCGACAGGCCTTCCTGGGAATTCTGGAGGATAAGAAGCAGCGCTTCGGATTTAAAGTGTATGCCTATTGCATTAAGCAGGAGGAGGTATATCACTTGCTGATCGATGCCAACGGCTCGGATATCTCCCAGGTGATGAAAAGCATGAACATTTCCTACGCCCTCTATCGAAAGTCCCGGGAGTCCCTGTTTAAGGACCGATACTACAGCAGGCTACTTTCGGATCATCAGGCGGTGAAAGGGGTTTTCGAAGAGATTCACCAAGAGGGAAAGCATGAAAAACAGGGTTTTAACAGCTACTGTTTTTACAATGAAGAAAAGCTGAAGGCATCGACCTTGGTTGATACCGAGGATTTGAATGTGGTACTCCGGTGTCAGGATACTTTCCAAAAGCAGGAGAACTGCCTAGGCTGTATCGAATCCTATGAAAAGGCTGAAGAAACCCTATACAAAGAGCTTTCGAAATTGAATCTTGAGGAAAAGGAATTTTTAAAGGATAAAAAGCTTCGAAACCAAAAGATTTGGGATTATCGAAAAAAGACCACTCTTTCTTTAAAGGAGCTGGGCCGTCTTTTTGGCGGACTGAGTGAATCCAGCATCTGCAAGGTGCTTAAAAGCCAAGATTCCAACTGTTGAAAGGAACAGATGATAAAAAAGTAAAAATAGGTTGGATTGAACGACGAACTACTAATTTTAAGGAGGCCATAATCTATGGAATTGAATTTGGATATCACCCAGGAACCAAAGGTAAAACTGGAAGAAGAGGTTCTATACGACACACTGATCATCGGCGGAGGACCTGCCGGCCTAAACACCGCCCTTTATGCAAAACGGAAGGGTATGAAGGTAGGAATCATCACCGAGCGATTAGGTGGACAGGTCATGGATACCTCCATGGTGGAAAACTATTTGGGGTATGAGAGTATGACCGGGGAAGGGCTGGTCAATAAATTCATCAGCCATGTGCAAAATTTACAGGTCCCCATACTGAAAGAAGTTCGGGTGGAAAAATTATCAAAAGAGGGCGAACTGCACAAGGTTCATTTGAACAACGGCGAAGTATATCAAAGCCGGACCCTGGTCCTTGCCACCGGTTCGAAACCGAGAAAGCTGGGAATCCCCGGAGAGCAGGAGTTTTCCGGAAAAGGGGTGGCCTACTGTGCCATCTGCGACGGTCCCTTCTTTGAAGGTCTGGACGTGGTCATCGCCGGAGGCGGAAATACCGCTGTAGAATCCGCCCTTGATCTTGCGAAGATCGCCACAAAGGTGGATTTGGTTCACCGAAGCCAATTCAGAGCCGATCAGGTGTTGGTGGATCAGTTAAAGAACTACGACAACATCCATATTCATTTAGATACCCAAATGGAAGAGATTCTGGGAGAAGCTATGGTCACAGGCATCAAAGTGCTGGATAAGAATACGGGAGAGCAACGAATCATGAATACCAACGGGATTTTCGTGGAAATCGGATATCTTCCCAACAGCGATGCCTTTCAAGACTACGTAGAAGTGAATGATCGTAAGGAAATCATCGTCGACGGATACGGCAGAACCAACGTAAAAGGAGTATTTGCCGCCGGGGATATTACAACGATTCCCTATAAGCAGATCATTACCTCTGCAGGAGATGGAGCAAAAGTCGCGTTAGCCGTAAACGATTATTTAAACACTCATGCAAAAATCGAAGCGCCCCAGCAGGTGGTGGCGAAGTAAGTCTGCCGCCGGGAGCGAAGTACCAGTGCCCTAACAAGGGTCCGTAGCAGGAACGGTAGCGGCAACCTTAGCAGAAAGACAGGCATCAGGAACGGTAGCGGCATCTGCAGCAGAAAGGCCCGCAGCAGGAACTGCACCCGGCATCCGCAGCAGGGAGGCGAACAGCGGGAACGCTACCAGGCACCCTTAACGAAGCGCCGCAACAAAGCCCCCAACCAAGGAACAGTCAACAATAAGAAAGAACAAAGTCAACAATAAGAAAGAACAAAGTCAACAATAAGAAAGAACAAATAATAAATATAAAAAAGGAGCGATTTACCATGGCACTATTAAATGATGAAATGCGCGAACAACTGTCAGGATTTTTCGAAGGTATGAAGGAGGACGTAACCATCGGACTCTTCACCCACAAAGAGTCCTGCGAAACCTGCGAGGAAACGGAAAGTTTCATGCAGGAAATGGAGACCTTATCGGAAAAAATTCATTTGGAAGCCTATGATCTGGATACCCATCAAGACAAGGCGAAGGAATACGACATAACCCTGACTCCCAGCATTGTACTGTTGGATGGGGAGAAAAAACATCGTGGGATAAAATTCAACGGAATTCCCGCAGGACATGAAGTAAACTCTTTTATTAAGGGTATTATGGAAGTATCGGGAGCCTTAGACAGTCTGCCGGAATCCTTGCAAGCGCGGCTGGACAAAATCACAAAACCGGTAAATATCAAGGTGTTTGTAACCCTAAGCTGCCCCCATTGCCCGGGAGCCGTGGAAAAAGCCCATAAACTGGCGCTAGAAAATCCCCATATTGATGCAGAAATGATTGAAGCCCAAACCTTTGGGGAGGTTTCCAATAAATTTAATGTCTCCAGTGTGCCGAAGGTGGTCATCAATGATGAGTTTGAATTCGTGGGAAATCAGCCCTTAGATACCTTCCTGGATGAGATTGAAAAAACCCAGTAAAAATTAAAATACTTCCCAATTCATGGGAATAAGAGATCGAAGACTTTAAGGTTTTCGGTCTTTTTTTTTGTTGAAACCCTCTTATGTGGGGTATATTATGAAGAGGGACGGAAGAAGAAAAGATGACAAAAACTCCGTCCCGCTGTCATCTCGTCCCGCTGTCATCTTGTGCAAAGGAGAGGATAAAATGATATATGAACAGGAAAGAAAACAGGTTGTCGAATATGGAAGAAAACTCATTACCTCAGGGCTGACAAAGGGTACCGGAGGCAATATCAGCATATATATTCCAAAGGAAGAAATGATGATTATCACCCCAAGCGGAATGGATTATTTTTCCTTGCAACCGGAGGATATTCTGGTGATGGATCTTCGGGGAAATGTGGTGGAAGGGGAGCATAAGCCTTCCAGTGAATACGGTATGCATCGAACCTTTTATCAAAGACGGACGGATATCCGGGCGGTGGTGCATGTACACTCGGTATACGCCACCACCCTGGCCACCTTAGGCTGGGAGATCCCCGCCATGCATTATCTGGTTGCCGTAGGGGGAGGCAGTAATATTCCCGTTGCCCCCTACGCCACCTTCGGCACCGAAGAGTTGGCGGAAAAGGCCTATGAAAGTATGAAGGAGCGCTTTGCGGTACTGCTTTCCAACCATGGACTGCTAACCGGAGGCAATACCCTGGACAGTGCCTTTTCCAAGGCGGAGGAAATTGAATTTTGCGCCGAAGTATATTACCGCACCAAAACCCTAGGGGAGCCCAGAATGCTCTCCGATGAAGAGATGGAAAAGATGGTTTGGCGTTTCGGCAGCTATGGTCAGGGAGGGGAGGAAAAGTTATGATTCGAAAAGACTGGGACTTAGCTTTTTTGTTGCAGTATGAAAATGTGGCCTGGTATGAAAAGGGACAGGTAAAAATTTTAGACCGGAGAGTCTATCCCCGAGTGGTTCGCTACGAGGTTTGCAAAACCCATCAGGAGGTGGCAAAGGCCATCGCCGATATGGTCACCCAAAGTGCGGGGCCCTTTACCGCCGCCGGTATGGGCATGGCCCTGGCGGCGAAGGAAGTGGAACACGAGCCCATGGAAAAACAGCTGGAACAACTGGAAAAGGCCGGGGAAACTCTGGCCAACGCCCGGCCTACCACGGCCAATCGAATGCGTCTGGTGGTAAGAGGCTGCATTGAGGCGGCGGAGGAGGGTTTTCGCTGGGGCGGGGCCCCGGATGAGATGATTTTCAATCATACCTTGGAGTCCTTAAACCGAAGGTACAGCAAAATGGAAGAAGTGGCGGAGCATTTAGTGGATCTCTTTCCCGAAGATGGGAAAATCATGACCCAATGCTTCGGAGAAACCATCGTGGGAATGATGCTTCGCATAGCCAAGAGGCGAGGGCTGAATCTGGAGTTTTACTGTCCGGAAACCAGGCCCTACCTGCAAGGGGCGAGACTTACCGCCAGTGTGATTCAGGATCAGGGATATCCCGTTACGGTAATCAGCGATAATATGGCGGGGGTTACCATGAAGGAAAAAAAGATCGATGTGTTTACTTCAGCGGCGGACTCTATTGTGCTCGACGGTCATGTGGTAAACAAGGTGGGAACCATGCAGATGGCCCTTGTGGCAAAGCATTTCGGGATCCCCTATTACGTCACGGGCATTCCCGATCAGGGGAAGACCTCCACTGAGGATCTGGTCATTGAGCAGCGAAATCCCAAAGAGGTTCTGGAATTTCAAAGGGTGAAAACCACCTTGGAGGGGGTTAAGGGCTATTACCCGGCTTTTGATATCACTCCTCCGGCCTATGTTTCCGCTGTAGTAACCGATCGGGGTATCTACACCCCCTATAATATCAGGGATTATTTTAAGCAGGGAGAAGCGGGATATTATTAAGGGATGCAACGGCATCCCTGCAGACGGACCAATAGTCTGTTATGTGGATCAATAGTCTCTTATGTGGATCAATAGTCTCTTATGTGGATCAATAGTCTCTTATGTGGATCAATAGTCTGTTATGTGAATCAATAGTCTCTTATGTGAATCAATAATCTTTTATGTGATCGATAGTCGGTACAACCTGGATAATTAGGTTCCGGAAGAAAATAAACCATTACAACAAGACAAAAAACAATGATAACAAGAAAATAAACCATTACAACAAGACAATAAACCATGGAAACAAGGGGGAGAGATATATGGCAGAGTCAAGGGAAAACAAGTATGATCAGCACTTTCGATTGGACCTGGAGGGGGCGGTAGCCTATACCCGGGAGGTGCTGGATTTTTTTTCGAAGGATGCTAAGTTAAAGGGAGAAGAAATCGGAGACGGCAATATCAACTATGTGTTTCGGGTCTGGGAAGAGGGAGGGGAGGAGAAGAGATCCATTATTTTAAAACAGGGGGACAGTCTCCTGAGAAGCTCCGGAAGACCTCTGGATATCCGGCGAACCGAGATTGAGGCCAAGGCCTTAATGGGTTATGATAAGCGGAGCATCGGCCTTTCTCCCAGGGTGTATCAGTTCGATCCTGTAATGTCCCTTATTGCCATGGAGGATCTTTATGACCACGAAAATCTTCGAAAGGGCCTTCTGGCGGCGAAGGTGTACCCTCAACTGTCGGAGGACATCACCACTTTTATTGCTCGTAACACGCTGTTGACATCGGATCTGGCCATGGACCCCAAGGAGAAAAAGAAAAGCCAACGGGAGTTTGTGAACCCGGACATGTGCGATATCACCGAGGATTTGGTATTCACAGAGCCCTTTACGGATTATAAGGGGCGAAATGTGGTGCTTCCCGAAAACATGGAATTTGTGGAACGGGAGCTCTATAAAGACCGGGATCTCCATTTGGAAGCGGGAAAGTTGAAAGAGATTTTTATGAATCGGGGAGAAGCGTTGATTCATGGGGATCTTCATACGGGGTCGATCTTTGTTACCGAGGAATCCACCCGAGTGCTGGATGCGGAGTTTGCTTTTTATGGTCCCATCGCCTACGATCTTGGAAATTTTCTGGGGAACCTGTTTTTTCCCATGGCCTATCATCGCTTGGTCAATTTGGAGGAGGAGAAGAACCTGACCCGGGAAATGGATTTTCTCGTGTGGTTGGAGCAAACCATTGTGGCGGTGGTGGATCGATTTGTGCACAAGTGGAAACGGCTCTACGAAAGCAGGGTTACGGACTCTTTGTATAAACAAGAGGCTTATCGGGATTGGTATTTGGACCGAATTCTCGGGGAAAGCATGGCTATGGCGGGACTGGAAATTATTCGAAGGATCGTGGGAGACGCCAAGGTGGAGGACATAGAAAACATCAAGGATCTTGAGAAAAGAGTGAAAGTGGAACGGGTATTGATTCTTACCGGGAAAGAATTTGTGAAAGAGGGAAAGAGCTTTAAAGACGGTCGGGATCTTATCGAAGGTTTTGAAAAAGCGATTTACGATACTGAAAAAATGGAGGAAAATGCTGATGACACAAATTAAGGTAGGAGTAAGCACCTGTTTGCTTGGCCAGGAGGTACGATACGACGGACAGCATAAGCTGGATCGATTTGTACGGGACGTGTTAGGGGAGTATTTTGATTATGTTCCCGTGTGCCCCGAGGTGGAGTGCGGACTGCCCACGCCCCGGGAGGCCATGCGACTGGTTGGGGATGTAGAAAACCCCCGATTGGTGACCAACAAAACTCATATGGACCATACCGAGCGTATGCTGGAATATACGAAGAATAAACTGGAAAAACTGGAAGAGGAAAATCTTCACGGTTTTATCTTTAAAAAGGATTCTCCCAGTTCCGGGTTATACCGGGTAAAAGTCTACAATGATAAGGGCGTTGGGGAAAAAAAGGGGTCCGGTCTTTTTGCCGGAGCTTTTGTGAAGCATTTCCCCAACATTCCCGTGGAGGAAGAAGGGAGACTGAACGACCCCCATCTTCGGGAGAACTTTATTGTTCGGGTTTTCGCCCATCATCGTTGGAAGGAATTTTTAGCCGGGGAGCCCTCTCTAGGAGATTTAGTGGAGTTTCATACCCGGGAAAAACTGTTGTTGATGGCCCACAGTGTGGAGCATTACCGAAGTCTGGGAAAACTTACGGCCCAGGCGGGAGATCTTCCCAGGGAAGAGCTGTTTTCAAAATTCGAGGAGCTATTCCTGGAAGCTCTGACCTTTCATGCTACGGTGAAGAAAAACACCAATGTACTGCATCATATTCTGGGATACTTTAAAGAGGATATCAGTGCCTGGGAAAAGCAAGAGGTATTAGGTTTGGTGGACCGGTATCATGAGAAACAGGTACCCCTGATTGTGCCCATGACGCTATTGAATCATTTTATCAACAAATACGATAAGACCTATTTGAAAAAACAGCGGTACTTAAACCCCCATCCTAAGGAGCTGATGTTACGGAACAAGGTGTAGTGTCGGAAGTTTCGGCGGCAGTTTCATCGGAAGTATCGGTTGAAGTTTCGGTGGAAGTCCCGGCGGCAGTCCCGGTGGAAGTCCCTGTGGAAATCCGGTTTTTCCCCTGCTGTTTAGCCTCGTAGAGGTACCGGTCCGCCCGCTGAAACAGGGTGTCTTTATCCTCGCCGGGGACCGCCTCGGCAAGGCCCACACTGAGGGTTACGGATGTATGCTCCATATCGGGAAAACCGTGATCGGCCATGGAAGTCCGCAGGCTCTCCAACAGTTGGTAGACTTCCGCCGGCTCCTTGTCGGTGAAGATGATTCCGAACTCTTCCCCGCCGTAGCGGGCACCGAAATCATCGCTGCCCAGGTGTTCTTTAATGAGGGTTGCTGTCTGTTGGATCACCCGGTCCCCGGTGGAATGGCCGTAGGTGTCGTTTACGGATTTAAAATCGTCCAGGTCCAAAAGGGCCAGGTACAGAGGGAATTCCTGGTTTTCCAGCTGTTCCAACAGGGGATGCAGGTATTCATGGAAGGTCTTATGATTGTAAAGATCCGTGGGGAGATCAATCTTCGACATTTTCTCCATGACCACATTTTTCATGAATAAATCCTTTTCATTTTCCAGGGAGGCCTCCAGCTTTTGAATAATTTCCTTTCCCTTGGCGGTGATCTGAATGCTTAAATAATACACGGAGCAGATGAGAAAGAGAAAGTTGATGATCATAATTTGGGTAAAGTCCCCATAGGGAGGATACCATAGCAAAAATGCGATGAAGGCGCATAAACTGATGATCAGGGCAAAGGTAATTTTTTGCCGGTGAAAGGTGATGGCGGCCATGAATATGGGCATTAGAAAAAGGCTTAAAAGGACCATGGGAATGGTATCGTGAATCAGCATTAAGCTTATGGAGATCAGCAGGGTATGTAAAATCAAAATATAGTCCTTATATTTCGGAAGCTTTGCCACCAGAAATTCGGCGAAGAGCATCATGGAAAGGGTCACCGCTGCGGGAAGGGCTACTCGATAAACCAGGTAATAGGAACGCTGAAATTCCGTAAAGAAAATATTGACAACAGGAGAGAAAATCGCCATGGTAACCGCCACCCAAAGATAGTTGAGCATCCGTCGGGTCCATTTTTTTTCATAGATAGATAAATCCATTGCAAACCATCCTTTCGATTCAAACCGGAGCTGTTTAAGGGGAATCCTACCAAGCTCATAGGATTGCCGATGTTATAAGAATTATGAAAGTCGGTTTTTTTCAATATTCTTCCTTGTGTGCTGAAACATACTATACTTCGTGTGCTGAAACACATTATACTTCAATTCTGACAATGAATCAAAACAGATATTGGGAAATCCGATTTTTAAGGCGCCGGAACCCATGGATCGAAAATCATTAGGTTCCCTTTTCCAGGAAGAATACCCAGAGTTTTGGATACAACCGACTGGGCAATTAAACCTACAAATTTGGGTTATCAAGGGTTTGAAGAGTTGAAGGGATAAAGGAATTCATAAAACCCCCTTTCATTTTTCTGATAATATGATATAATCGATTTACATAATATAAAGAAGAATAATTATTTGCTGATTTAATATGTGAAAAGAGCAACTGTTCACGATAAAAGCAAACCAAGGGAAATCTTGGGACGCAAAGCTATAGGGCCTAAGGAGGCAGCCAGCTACCGAACGACCGGTTTTTTTGTTGGGATAAACCCCGAATACTTTTCGCTGATAAAGGCAAACCAATAGGAATATTGGGACGCAAAGCTATAGGGTCTGAGAAGGCAGCCAGCTACCAAAGGAGGAGTAGGTTTTGAAAAAATTACTGATTATAATGACCATAGGGGCACTGCTGACCACCACCTCTTTCCTGTTTGCAAACAGCGAAGAGGAATTAATAGAAGAAAATTCTCCGGAGGGAGTAATCCAGCGAGGGGCCAATGAAATCCGAAGCCTTCCTCATTTTGATAACAGAACCCTGTTGAAGGATGACCAGGGGAATTGGCATATTATCAACGATTCAAAGGCTGAAAAGGAAAGTCGGGAAGATGAAGCGGCTCAATTAGAGAATAAATCAGATGGTGAATCAGATAAAGAACAAGAGGAAAGGAAGGAAGACCCAGGTAGCGCTGAAGGTGAAGTTGCTGAAGGAACTGATACTTCCGCTGACGGCTCCGGCGAGGATTCTTCGGAGGACAGTGCCTCAAGTTCTTCCGAATCGAAAAATTTGAGTGGGTCTGAAACCAAGGAAGAAAACAAAAGTGAGAGCAATGACGAAGCGGCGGAGGAAATTGAAACCGTAGCCGTAACACCGCCCAGATCTCCCAACGTCCCCTCCTACAGTGTGGACCGGGTAGGGATCCATCATAATGATGAAGGGGCTGTAACCGTGGTTTATCCCGGGGCTTCTGAAAAGCGCCTGCGGGTACTGGTTGAAAAAGGCGGAGAACGGTCGGCCTACAATCTGCATGACGGAACAAAAAACGCCGATGCCGTCGCTACGTATCCCCTGGAACGGGGAGACGGAACCTATCTGGTGCGGATCATGGAAAATACGGAGGGCAACAGCTACCGGGAACTGCACCGTAAGGAAGTAACTCTGAAAAGTCAACAAAAGCACGCCGTATACCTCAACTCCATTCAGGAGATCAACTGGAGCACCTCGGATCCCGCAATTCAGGAAGCGGCCCGTTTAACCGCAGGCAAGTCTTCCGATCGGGAGAAAGTACGGGCGGTGTATGATTATATGGTGCAAAACGTAACCTACGACCATGATAAAGTGGATCAGTTAAACACTTTTTACTTGCCGGATATCAATGAGACCTTCCGGAACCAAAAAGGAATTTGCTACGACTATGCATCCTTATTTGCAGCCATGCTTCGAAGTCGGGGGATTCCCATCCGAATGGTCAAGGGATACTCTGATGCCGTGGGCAATGGAGAAGTATACCATGCCTGGAACGAAGTGTATTTGGCCGATGAAGGTCGCTGGGTAATCATCGACACCACCCACGACGCTTCCCATGTACAGCAGGGACAAGCCGTGGATATGATCAAAGGTTCCGATGGTTTTTCTGTAACCCATAGATTGTAAGCCTGCAATTGTATTGGTGCATCGGTTGTACTCCAATTGTTTTAGTACAATGGTATTAGTACAACGGCTTTACGCCAACGGTTATAGTCTAATTGTTTTAGTACAACGATTATAATCCAACGGTAATAATAATGAAGATAATCCAAGGCAACCGAGCCTGTTTACTCATAGAAAACTGAACACCTGTAGAAAACTGAACACCTGCAGAAAACTGAACACTTGTAGAAAACTGAACACCTGTAGAAAACTGAACACCTGTAGAAAACTGAACACCTGCAGAAAACTGAACACTTGTAGAAGACTGAACACCTGTAGAAAACTGAACACCTGCAGAAGACTGAACACCTGCAGAAAACTGAACACCTGATGAACACCCTAAAATCGACATAGTGTTTTGGGGCGAGGATCCATCCCTTAGCAAAGGGCTTTTGGATCCAAGCCTCCTTATTGCAATAAGACATAGCAGAGGCCTCCGGAAAACCCCCGGGGGCTTTTTGCATGGGAGCGTCTCCAGGAGGAAGGCAGCGCAGGCTTTGGTGTGGTGGTTTTCCGCGGGTGGTTTTGGCGGGAGCTTTTCTGCGAGAGCTTTTCCGCGGGTGTTTTTCTGCGGGAGCTTTTGGCGCAGGGCCTTTGCGCCGAATTTTCTCCGGCAGATCCTGACGGAAAAATTTTTGTTGTGCAGGGTCTTTTTCTGTGTTAGTATAAATAGAAGTAAAAAAGTGAATATCTTGTTCACCTTTTAAATCGGTCCCGAGAGGCCGGAAAAGGAGAAGAGCAACAGGACTTCTCCTTGTATACAACATACAAAGGAGGTTTTTTTATGTCAGAAAGTACGTTAGCAAAAAAGATGGAAGTATCAAAAGAGCAAAGCACCATACAACAGAATATGAAACGGGTGATTTTAGGACTGCAGCATTTAATTGCAATGTTCGGAGCAACGATTTTAGTTCCCATGATTACCGGATTTGACCCGTCAGTAGCACTTATCGCAGCTGGATCAGGAACTTTGTTATTTCATTTGGTAACAAAGGGAAAGGTACCGGTTTTTTTAGGGTCTTCTTTCGCCTTCATCCCCGTGATCCTTTATGTGGCAAGCACCTATGGAGATTTAGCCTATGCCCAGGGAGGGCTGATGGTGGCGGGAGGCATTTACGTGATCCTGTCCCTGCTGATTAAAAAAATCGGCATCGGAAGAATTCGAAAATACCTACCGGCCCAGGTGGTGGGACCGATGATCATTGTCATCGGCCTGAGCTTAATTCCCGTGGCCATCGATATGGCCTCCGCAGGCCTCAGCCTGGCGGCCCTGACCTTAGGAACCGCCTTGGTGGTAACGAAGTTCGGAAAAGGATTCTCCAAGCAATTATCGATTTTAATCGCCGTAGCTACAGGATACATTGTAGCCTTAGCCTGGGGCGCCGTGGATACCGCCGTAATCACGGAAGCAAGTCTTTTACAAATGCCCAACTTCAGAGCACCGAAGTTTGACATCGGCGCCATACTGATTATCGCACCGGTGGTACTGGCGGTATTTATGGAGCACATCGGAGACATCACCACCAACGGAGAAGTGGTGGGTAAGAACTTCATCAAAGATCCGGGACTGAACCGGACCTTACTGGGAGACGGCATCGCCACCTTGTTCGCAAGCATGATCGGCGGACCGGCGAACACCACCTATGGTGAGAACACCGGCGTATTGGCCATCACCAAAAACTACGACCCGGCGGTGCTTCGAATCGCCGCAGTCTTCGCCATCATTCTAGGATTTGTAGCCAAAGTCGGCGGCGTACTGACCTCCATCCCTGTAGCGGTAATGGGAGGCATCAGTCTGATGCTCTTCAGCATGATCGCCTTGGTCGGAGTAAAAACCTTAAAGAAAAATAAAGACGTGGCCTTTCAAAAGAAAAACCTTGTGGTCATTGCCAGCATCCTACTATTAGGCCTTGGAACCAGCTACCTTGAAACCTACACGGGAATCGTAATCGGCATCCCAGTAACCGAAGGGGTGCAAATCACCGGTCTGAGCCTGGCCGCCATCCTAGGCGTCGCTTTAAACGCCGTCTTAAACCGAGGGGAAGCCCCAACCGCCAACAGCGCCACAGAGTAAGCGGACACCGGATGACAGCGGGAAGATGACAGCGGGACGGACTTTTTGTCATCTTGTATGACAGCGGGACGGATTTTTTGTCATCTTGTATGACAGCGGGACGGATTTTTTGTCATCTTTAAGTTGGGAATCCCTAAAAACGGAGTTAAGGGACGAAGAAACTATGTCCCGATGAAAACCCAAATGCTATAAAAAAACCAAATGCTATAAAAAACTGAAATGCTATAAAAAACTGAAATGCAATGAAAAACGAAATGCAATGAAAACCAATATATAGGCAAAACGAAATACAATGAAAACCGAAAACAGGAGGACACGAGCATCAATAGCGTGTCCTCTTTTCTTTTTTATACTGTCTTCGAAATAAGATTTTTTTCTGAAGGAGAGGGCGCTCAATACGTTGCCTAGAACCCGTCCTAGGGAAAGGGATCCGGGAAATGGGAAAAATAATCAAAAAAATAGGATGAAGCACTACTTGTTAGGAGTTTCCTATGATATAATAGAGAAAATGTGACTTTAGACCTATACTCTATAAAGGAGGACGGCGCTAGGAGTAAAGGCAGGAATGAAGACTCCCGCCTAAACGCTTTAACGTTTGAGAAGGGAGCCCTCTTGGCTAGTATGATAGACGGATGACGGCTGGCATTAGGCGGCTGGCATTAGAGGGCTGGCATTAGAGGGCTGGCAGCATACAGTTTGCAGTATACAGTTGCACTAGGCGTTTGACAGTCGGTAATAAACAACTGATAAAACTTTATTAAGGGAATAAAAAGCAAAACAACCGGGGGATGGTTTGAATTTCGACATAAAAATAAGTTTATGTTAGGAGGAGACCAATGGGGGAAATCGTAAGTGTATCTTTAGGGAATCGGGATTTACAGTGGTTTATGATCGTTGTTATGACAGGGGTGTTTATCGTTATTTTGGCCTACAGGTTTGAACGAAATCATCTGCGAAGGGGACAGGAGAATCAGGAGATTCGCTGGATGAAAACCATTGCGGAAAATGTAATGGACTTGATTTTGATACTGGATGAAAAGGGGAAGGTTCAATATATCACCCCCTCCATCACCCGGTTTTTGGGCTACAGAGATCAGGAAATTAAGGGAAAAGCCATTTTAGACTATATACATCCGGAGGATAAAGATACGGTATTAAAAAGGTTTCAGCAGGGCAGGGAAGATCACCGAAAAATTGAAGGGCGTTTTTTACATAAGGATGGTTACTACGTATATCTTTCCGCCCAAGTAAAGCATCTCTACGATGGAAAGGGAGAAAGCACCGGAGCCGTGATCAGCTGCCAGGATATCACCGAGCGAAAACGAACGGAAAATCGCCTAAGGAGCCTTCGGTTTAAAGACGTATTAACGGGGCTTTATAATAGAGGATATTTCGAAGAACAGGTGCCTAAGTATCTGGAAAAGGAAAACTATCCCTTAAGTATTATTGTGGGGGATATCGATGATCTGAAAAAAATCAATGATAACTATGGCCATCTACGGGGAGACTGGATTTTAGGAGTCGTGGGCAGGGTGCTAAAAAACAATTGCCGCAAGGGAGATTTGGTATGCCGAATAGGCGGGGATGAGTTTGTGATGCTGTTGCCGAAAACCCAGGAAAAGGAAGTGGAAATCGTAATGGCGCGCATTGAAAAGGAAGCCGCCTCCCTGGGAAAAAAGGGTGTAAACTGCGGGATTTCCTTGGGCTCCCATACCGTAATGGATCCTGTAGGAAGCATTGAGGAAGCGATGGAAAAGGCAGACCGAAACATGTACCGGAGAAAAAGCGAACGAAAAAAAGCGGTGTAGCGGGATATACGATTGAGGTTTCAACATAAGCAGAAGACCCAAGGAGGAAAAACCTTTTTGGGTTTTTTTGATGGGTGAAAAGAGAAAAAACCGGAAGGGATATGTTATACTATTTAGGAAAGCGAAGAACACGGCAAAACTACAAAAAACAATTTGAATTGGCAAATCTCAGTTTAATATATCATGAAGAACTTTGGGATCTCAGACGCGAGAGGTTCAAAGGAGAGGTTCAAACATAAGAAAAGGAGACCAAAGAATGATCGAAGGATGGATACAAATTATCGCCGATACCCTGCTTCTTTTTTCCATCGGTGTGGCGGGATGGTTGGTGTTTTCTTTTTTAAAACTCCCTGTACCGGGGATTTTAGGGACCATGGTGTTTATCGGAACCCTTAGAATTTTAGAGGTGGATATTCCCTATGCCCCCGGTTTTATCTCCCCCATTGTGCAAATTATTTTGGGGATCTTTATCGGATCGAAAATCACCAAGGAGACGGTGAAGGATTTAAAATCTTTACTGAAACCGGCGATTGTAATTATTATCTGGACCATGCTCATCGTTTTCGGGTTTGGTTACGGTCTGCACCGGGTTACGGAGTTGGACCTTTTTACGTCGATCCTCTCATCCAGTATGGGCGGGCTTCCGGAGATGACTATTTTATCCATGGAAACGTCGGCGGATATTACGGTTGTGGTGATTATGCATACGGTTCGGATGATGGCTACGATGTTTTTGTTTCCCGTTATTTTTAAGCGCTTCATGGTAAGGGGAAGAAAAACCCTGGTGGATACCGTTGTAAAAGAAGGCGGGAAGACTTCTGCGGATCAGTCCAAAAGCGTAGCGGTACCACAGAGCAGCGACAGTGGTGTTCGGAGGAAAACCCCTACCTTTATGGAACCCTATATTCGGGACATTAAACGGTTCCGTCAAAAACTCAAAGCCTTATTTTCCAGTAAAGAAAAGTTTGTTTACAGTTTTAAAATCCGGGGAGTGTCTATTGGCCTTGCGGCTCTGGGGGGTTACGTGTTTTACAACTTCGGAGTGCCGGCGGGGGGAATGGTGGGAGCCATGGTTTTTATAGCGGTGGCTTCCATTTACGGAGTCAGAATCAAGGCCCCATCCTCCTTTACCTTCGAATTTTTGCTGATCGGGATTGCCATTACCATATCCGACAATTTTTCCAGTGAAACCATGGATATGCTGACCTCGGGAGAGCTGATACTGCCGGTGGTACTGTCTACGGTGGTGGTATTCGGAACCTCTATTTTGGTGGCGAAGCTTCTTGAAAAGATTACGGACTGGGACTTTCCCACCTGCTTTTTAGCCGCGGCGCCGGCAGGCTTTACGGTGATGAGTACCCTGGCGATCAAATATGATAAAAACCCCTTTATCGTGTCGATGCTTCATCTGGGTCGGATCATGTCGATTAAGTTGGTGGTTCCCTTTGCTTTTATGATTTTAATGGGTTAGTCGGGGTAAGTATAGAGAAAATACCATGGGTTGAAAGGGTGATTTGATGAGAATTGATCGATATTTGGAATACGCAAAGGATGTAAAAAATGCTTTATTGGACGGGAAGCCTGTGGTGGCCTTGGAATCCACCATCCTTTCCCATAATCTCCCGTACCCGGAGAATATAGAGATTGTAAAAAAAGTAGGAGGGATTATCGAATCCCAGGGGGCGGTACCTGCAACCATAGCGATTATCAAGGGGCGAATTAAAATCGGCCTCACCAAAGAAGAGCTGGAGTTTTTGGGAGAGTCCCGGGAGATTAAAAAAGCCAGCCGCCGGGACATCCCGATGATCCTTGCTCGGGAAGAGCACGGCGCCACCACTGTGGCCGCCACCATGGTGCTGGCGGACCTGGCAAAGATCAAAGTCTTCGTCACCGGCGCCATCGGCGGGGTGCACTGCGGCGCGGAAACCACCTTCGATGTTTCCGCTGACTTAGAGGAGCTGAGCCGGACCAACGTGGCCGTGGTCTGCGCCGGGGTAAAACCTACCCAGGACATCGGTCGAACCTTAGAGGTCCTGGAGAGCAAAGGGGTGCCGGTAATCGGCTACGGAACTTCGGAGTTTCCCGCTTTTTACACCGCAAAAAGCGGCTACGGCGTAAACACTTTCGTGGAAGACGAGAAGGAGCTGGCCCTGGCCATTAAATTTAAATGGGCCCTGGGCTTAAAGGGGGGTGTCGTGGCGGCGAATCCGATTCCGATAGAGGACGCTCTGGACCAGGACCTGATCGACCGCAGCGTGGAGGAAGGCTTCATGGAAGGTAAAAAGGAGAACATTCAGGGAAAGGCCTGGACCGCTTATCTTCATAACCGGATCAAAAGCAATGTAGGGGACGCCTGGATTAAAAGCAACGGGGCCCTGCTGTATAATAACGCCAAAGTCGGCGCCGCCCTGGCCAAGGAATTGAATGATATTTTGTACCGCTAAAGGATGGGATGACAGCGGGACGGAGTTTTTGTCATCTAAAAATAAAAAGATGACAAAAACTCCGTCCCGCTGTCATCTCCTGTCATCTGCCGTCCCGCTGTCAGCCCGGTCATCTTTTCTGCCGCCTGATGGCGCCTCTGACACTTTAGTATAGCAACGTTAAAACTATTTAGGAAATGGAGTGAGAAAATGCTAACCCTGATAAAAAACGGAGAAGTTTACGGACCGGATTACTTAGGAAAGCAGGATATTTTACTTGCGGGCACAAAAATCGCCATGATTGGAAAGAGCATTCCGACCCCCGAGGGCCTGGAGGTCAAAGTGATTGATGCTACCGAAAAGAAGGTTGTGCCGGGATTTATCGACTCCCATGTACATCTGTTGGGAGGCGGCGGAGAAGGGGGATTTAAAACCCGGACCCCGGAAATTATGCTGACGGATATAACCAAAGGCGGTGTAACCACCGTGGTGGGTTGTCTTGGAACCGACGGGTTTACCCGGGATATGAAATCCCTAATAGCCAAAGCCCGGGGCCTCGAAGAAGAAGGAGTCTCCGCCTACTGCTATACCGGCTCCTATCAAGTGCCGGTTCGAACCACCACGGGATCCATCCAGGAGGATTTGATTCTGATCGATAAAATCATCGGCGTCGGAGAAATCGCCCTGTCGGACCACCGGTCCTCTCAGCCAACAATAGAAGAGCTGGAAAGGCTGACGGCGGAGGCCCGGGTCGGCGGCATCCTGTCGGGAAAAGCCGGTGTGGTCAATATCCATCTCGGAAGCGGAGAGCGGGGGCTGGAGTATCTTGAAAAAATCATCGACAAAACGGAAATCCCGCCGACTCAGTTTCTTCCCACCCATATGAACCGGGATGAGGAGCTGTTTCAAAAGGCCATCGCCTACGGAAAAAAAGGGGGACTAATGGATTTTACCACCTCCACAACGAAGAGGTTTTTGGAAGAGGGAGAAAGGAAGTGCTCCAAGGCCTTGGTAAGAGCCCTGAAATTGGGAATCAAACTGGAGCAGATCACCTTTAGCTCCGACGGGCAGGGAAGCCTTCCGGATTTTGACCGGCAGGGGAATTACATCGGACTGCAAGTGGGCCGAGTAACCTCGTTGTATGAAGAGGTGCGGGACGCAGTGCTCAGCGAAGGCTTAGACCTTGCCACGGCCCTGGCCGTCATTACGAAAAACCCTGCAACCATTCTTAAGCTTAAAAACAAAGGAGAAATCAAAAAAGGTTTCGACGGGGATTTGGTTCTTTTGGATCATGAATCCCTGGAAATTGACACCGTCATCGCCATGAACCAAGTGATGATCCGGGAAAAAGAAATTGCAATTAAAGGAACCTTTGAAAAGTAGGTTAACAGAAGCTGGCACTCTAGAGATTCATTCTCTAGGGTGTTTTTTTATTCGATGTCGCTTCCCCGGCGACCTTTTTTCTCTTAAATCATATTATAATTAAGAGGCAGATGACAGCGGGACGGAGTTTTTGTCATCTACCCAAATTCAACGTTTGAGGTGACGGCGGGACGGAGTTTTTGTCATCTATCCAAATTCAACGGTTACAGAAAACAGCCCATTGGATGGGAGAGACCAACAGAGATTGGGAAAACGCAATCTCCAAACAAACCAAGGAGGGGATCGGTGTGCCAAGAAATGCCAGAGTGAAAAGCAGTACCGGAATTTACCATATTATGATGAGAGGTATTGACAAACGCTTCATATTCCTGCAGAATCAAGATCATAAGCAGTTTCTGATTCAACTGCAAAGAGCTAAAGCAAAAAGTGACGGGAAGGTCCTGGCCTACTGTATGATGCAAAATCACGTCCATCTCCTATTGAAAGAGGGGGGCGAAGAGATCGGAAACACCGTAAGGCGGATCAACGTTGGCTATGCAAAGTACCACAATTCCACCCATGACCGGGTGGGACACTTGTTTCAAGGGCGGTTCAAAAGCGAAGCGGTAAATGATCAAGGCTATCTGTATACGGTTTTTCGCTACATCCATCAGAATCCTTTGAAGGCCGGGCTGGTAAATGAAATTGGAGACTATCCCTGGAGCAGCTACGGCGAGTATCTCAGAAAAAACCCCGTATACGTGGATGATGACTTCGACGACAATCCTTTGTGGCATCGATTTTCCAATAAAGAGGAATATCGGCGATTTCATCAGGAATCCTTGGAGGATCCATGCATGGATTTCATCGATAAGAAGAGGATCACGGAAAAAGGAATCAAAAATTTCATGGAATGCAATCGGAGATTTCAGGAGTTGCAGGGGATTTCCATAACCGACAGGAATGCCAGGATTAAAAAATTCAAGGAAGAAACGGGAGCCAGTATCCGGCAAATGGAAAAGGCCTTGGGGATTGGAAGAGGTGTGATTCAAAAAGCTCTTAAATAGAAGGTTTCTAGGGGTTATTTTGAGATCTTTTTAGAGGTGTTTTTTAGAATCTGGGTCCTGGATGTTGTACCTATGAAAATTAACGGAGATATTGAGGCGGACAGTTTCCAAAAAGATGACAAAAACTCCGTCCCGCTGTCATCCTTGTTACTCACCAATAAGAAATGGAGCGAAGAAAATGAAAAAAACACTGGGAGTTCGATGGATAGGGATTATGATCTTGGGATTGATGATAGTATTTGGTGTGGGATGCCAGGGGGAGGAAGAAAGTGTGGCAGCTCCGATCATAGTGGAAGAAGATGTTGGCAAGGGGGCGGAAAATGTAATCGGGGGAGCCGGAGAAGAGGATCAAGAGAAAAGAGATTTCGTGGTGATCCTGGATCCAGGACATGGCGGCACGGAGACTGGGAGACAGGCCTTTGGATATGATGAGAAGGATCTGAACAATCAACTGACGGAAAAAGTTGCAAAGGAACTGGAGGATCGGGGAATCACCCTGGAGTATACCCGGCACTACTCCGAGGATTATGATTTAAGTCTTTCAAAGCGTATGAAAATCGCCAACGGGATGGAGGCGGATTTGTTCCTGAGCATTCATCACGATGGCAGTATACATGCAGAAGCAAGAGGGGTTACCGTGTTTTACAGTACTTATCGACCGCTGATTTCTGTAGACAGCGCCTATTTACGTACGGAGGATGGAGAACAGGTCTATGAATTGATCGGAGAAGTGGGGAATGAGGAAGGGCGGAAAAACTATGTCTACTACGATGCTGAGGGAAATGAAGCATTCTCCAATCCCACCCATGATTCTTTAGAACCCTTTGAAGAAAACCCTTCTGAAGAAGCGGTGCTCAGCGGGATTTTAGCAGAAGAATTAGCGGAGGCTTTGGCCGAGACCGGATTATGGAATCGCGGAGCCATTGATGCCCCTTATTTTGTAGCAAGACGGAGTGTGCATCCGGCAGTTTTGGTTGAGGCAGGATTTATGACCAATTTAGAGGAGTTGGAAGGAATCATTGATCCGATTACGCAGCAGCAACGGGCAGAAGCTATCGCGGATACGGTATATAAGTTCCTAGTAGATCACAGTGAAAAAGGAATGTAGTGCATCGCCACTGGTTTCTTTACTTATGCTTTGAGCAGGGTGGATCGCACCGGTTTCCGCCTTTGTTTTCCAGGAGGGATTGTGCCTCGAAAAAGTTGAGAGATGACAAAAACTCCGTCCCGCTGTCATCCCTGTCATCCTGCCATCAAATAGAATTGTCAATAAATAAAAAATTATGATACAATGTACAGGATATAAAAACTACAGGGGGCGGTAGGGCATGCAAAAAGGATTATTTCAGTACATAGGAGACAGTTTTAAGATATTATTCAACAACCGGATATTATTATTTGCCGGGGTAATGGAAGTGCTGTTGACGGGGATGCTGCTGATTATGACCTTCGGCGGGGCTCTGGGAGGGCCTCGGACAAGCTTGTTCACAATAATTTCCCTGGTGGCGATTATGGGGCTTGTGGCATCTTTTATGCTGGCAGGAAAAATCTATATGATCAAGAAAGTCTACGATCCCGATGAAGAGGAGCCGGTGGAAGTGGCAGATTACTTTGAAGGAATGAAACATTTCGGGTTCAAAGTTTTTGGGGGAAGCATGTTTCTGATCGTTTGTGTGCTGCTGGTTTTTGTTCCCCTGGTTTATGTTTTGGCAAGGACCGGAAGTGTTTTTTTAATTATCCTTGCAACGATTGCCTTAGCCGTGGCCCTGGTGTTTGTTACCCTTTGGGATACGATTCTGGTGGTGGATGATATTGATGTGGCCAGCGCCTATGGAGACAGTATTTCCTTTGTGAAAGCCAACTTCTGGGTGGTTCTGGGCTTGAATATTTTTGCCGGTTTCATCACCGCGGGGGATTTACTGGATCCCGCCGGGGCAGTAGGGAACGGACAGGAAGCAGGAGTCAATGTGGCTGTGGATCTATCCTTTCTGTATCAGTGGATCATCAACACCTTCGGAGCGGCAGGCTGGATTATCAGCTTACTGTTGCTGCTGGTACTCTCGGTGATCGCTACCATGGTTTTCGTAGATCTGTATATGGACCGGCGAGATCGATACGGAAGTTTTTCCTAAGAACGAAAAGTAGTTTTCTTAAGAATTAGGAAAGGGTTCCTTGGGGTTTGGGGTTTGGGACCGGGAGGACCGGGGAAAAATGCAGCAAACCTCAGCAAACCTCAGCAGTGCCATTCAGATAAGCAATTTTATCTCGAAACGCTTTAGAGAGGCTTACCTCTTTGGAGCGTTTTTTAAAATCCTTTGAAAGGCGAAAGACTTTGTGGTATAATAATTTTAGAAACTATTTAGATTGGCGAAGTATTGTATGGGGATAAAAAACCAATGGGCTTTACATCAGCGGAGAAGGACAGTTGCTATACCGGCTACACCGTAAACTGCCTGCTCCGCATAAGTTTTGCAGCTCCATCTTGGTTGAAAATTTCCGCACTGAAGTGGGGGACGCTCTCCATTTAGATAGAATCAAATTGTGCAGTTTCACTGCAGTTTCAGCTGTAAGAAACACAGTAACAACAGAAAGGATGTTGATACTATCGATAATATATCGGTTAGACGGGAAGAGTCCAGAGAAAAAGCCCGGGTCCGAGAGGAAAACGGCATTCCTATGATGGAGCAGTTGAAATTTTTCCTGCCCTTAGGCGCCACCCAGGCGATGATTGCCTTGACCCATTCTTTATTTAATGCGGCTTTGGCCCGGTTTCCAAATCCCGAGGTTTTAATTTCCGCCTTTGCCGTAACCAAAAGTATTTTGCAAATGATTCAAAATCCGGTATCTATGATCAAACATACGGTCACCTCTTTGACCACTGACGCAAAAAGTTATTACAAAGTTCGACGCTTTGTGGCCTTGATGGGCTTTTTAATCGTCGGGCTGTTTGTTATCTTTGCCTTTACGGGGCTCTCCCGTTGGATTATGAACACCTTAATCGGTGTAGAAGGAGCGGTACTGGACGAAGCGGAAACCATGCTGAAAATCCTGGTGTTTTTCCCCTTATTTGTCTCGATTAGGGACTTTTATCAAGGGGTAGCCATAAAACTCAGGATGACTCCCGTGGTTACCATCGGAACCTTTATCCGGGTAATCTTTGTGGCAATTATGGTGCTCTTGGCGGATTACTTCACTTTTTTACCGGGATCCTATTATGCCCCGGGAATATTTGCCATCGCCCTGTTCATTGAAGCCAGTACGGTTACGATTATCATGAATCGAAGTCAAAGAGATATTCCAAAGGCCGTTGAAGAGCGAAGCCAAAAGAATGGAGACCTCGAAGAGGGACGGCAAGAGATGAATAATCGTCTGATTATGATGTTTTTTATACCTCTGCTTTTAACCGCCGCCCTTCGAACTGCCGCAAGACCGATTATCAATGCGGGTCTCGCCCGAACCGTGGCACCGGAAATTGCCATATCCGCTTTTGCGGTGGGCTGGTCCGTCGGCGTGTTGGCTCTAGCCCCCTTGATGATGTTTCATCAGGTGCCGATCAACTTTTTGAAGGAAAAAGATCATCCCGAGCGCTATCAATCAGTAAAACGATTTGCCGCAGTGATTGGAGGCAGTCTTTCCTTAATCATCGGAGTCCTAGGGTTTACCCCTTTGGGGCATTTTGTATTAAGTGAGGTTGTGGGAACCAGTGAGGTGGTCAGCACCATGGCGGCGGATGTATTAAAAATTATGGCGGCGCTGCCGATCTTCTTTGTGATTCGCCAGTACCTGTGGGGACTGTTTATGAAGCGACAAAGCACAAAGTTTGTCAGTGTAGGTAAGATGGTGAACCTTGTCACCTTGGTCCTTACGGTGCTCCTGGGAACCTTTATCGGACCCCGGAACCCGGCCTTGATCGGGGCCAGCGCCATGGTCATCGCCGAGATGGTGGAGTGCAGCTTCTTATTTGTGGCGAAAAGAAAAGTCCTGGGCATGTCAGGCGTTGCATAAGTTTAGTCACCCTTTTATGCTGAAGGTTACACGAATTGCCTTTAGGATAAAACGTGGTCTAAAATATTCTATTTTATCAAAAAACTCTTTAAAAGTGTACCAGGGGGTCCGACCCCCTGGTACACTTTTTTGGAGCTAAAGCTAAGGCTAAAGCCGTGAAAGCCATAAAAAAAGCAGCGGTTCCGGGACATCCCGGAACCGCTGCTTTTTTTATATTCCCCCGGGGGAAACCGCCCCCGGAATGATAGGCTTTCTTAGTGAAGCTTTTTCGAGAAGATCGCCAATACTGCAACGATGGCAATACCAAAGAGCATAACTGTGGTTTGCTCGATGTCGATAATTCCAAAGATGGCAACGATAAAGATTGCCGGTGGAATAATCCATTTGATCAGGAAGTGCCAAGCTTCAAATAATCCGAACTTTGTGGTTCCGTCATTGGTAAGCTCTTTTCTGAGAACTTCCTTATCCACAATCCAACCGGTAACGATGGCGATGAACATTCCACCAAGACCAAGGAATACCTTGTCGGACAGGATATCGAATAAGTCGAAGAAGCCGACTTCAAACACTGGTAGCGGATCGAATACGCCCATGGATAAAGAGGCGAGAATCGACATTAAAGCCATTACAATACCGGTTCCGTATACTGCTTTCTTACGCTGCACATCCCGTTGGTCAATTAAATAGGAAACTACAACCTCCATTAAGGATACGGAAGAGGTTAGCGCTGCCACGGATAACGCAACGAAGAAGAGAAGTCCAAACAGTGTACCCAGTCCGCCCATTTCAGCAAAAACCATGGGGATTACAACGAATACCAGTCCAGGTCCCTGTGCAGGTTCAAGACCGAAGGCGAAAAGTGCCGGGAACATTGCAACACCAGCAAGGAGTGCAACTCCAACATCCAGTGCAGTAACAATCCCTGCGTTTCCTGGAAGGGTTTCTTTCTTACTTAGGTAAGAACCGTAGGTGATCATGGCTCCCATTCCTAAACTAAGGGAGAAAAAGGCTTGTCCCAAAGCGGCTAAGAAAGTTTGACCGGTTACTTGGGAAAAGTCCGGCTGGAAAAGGAAAGCCAATCCATCCCCTGCGCCGTCAAGAGTAACACTTCGAAATGCGATGAATATTAAAAGAATGAATAATGTAGGCATTAGCACCTTCGCGGCTTTTTCAATTCCGCCTTTAATACCCTTGGCAACAATCAGGATGTTCATTGCTAAGAAAATAAGCATCCAGAACAGTGGCTGGGTGGCTCCGGTGATAAAGGCACCGAAGGTTTCATCAATGGCCTCGGGACTTTGGGCATAAAGGCCGGTAACCGATTCCAGAACATAGGCCAGGGACCATCCTCCAACTACGGGATAAAAGCCCATGATTAAGAATGCAGACAGTACTCCCATGGCACCAACAAAGGTGAATCGATGGGAGTAGGTTTTAATGGCTCCTACAGCCGCAAGGCCGGTACTACGACCCAGGGCAAACTCTGCAATCATAACGTTGACCCCGATTAATACAATGAACATCAAGTAGATAAGAATAAATGCACTACCACCGTTTTCACCGGTGAGATACGGAAAACGCCAAATGTTTCCCAGTCCTACGGCGGATCCTGCTGCGGCTAATACAAAACCGACGCGGGAGCCCCAATTTTCTCGTTTTACTTCCATAAAATTTGTTCCCTCCTTATAAAATTAGATTTTTGCCGAAAACCGACAAAACTTTTACATATATTTGTTTTCTGATCACCTCCTAAAATCCTTTCTAAATGATACTGCAGATTCAAATGTTTAAAGAATCTGTAAAATCAGTAAACTTAATGGGATTTATATGATTATACCCTATTAAGGTCCTATAAATCAAGGAATATTAATAGATTATTTACTTTATTGAGACTGAAAAAATAATTAATATGAACAAAAATACCTAGATCGAAGAGTTGCCGGGAAAGAATAAGGGTGCCATGAGAAAAACATCCTGCAATATTTTAAAAGCGCCGTCAATTGTGTGAATTTATTAACGAAAAGAAAGAAATAACTTCTGCCTGGAAGAAAAATTCCCTTTTCCATGGTGGCACTTCCCTGTAAAATAGCCTATAATGAAAGCAGAAAGAATAAACTAATTAATGAAAGGGGTTTTGAACAATGAAAGCAATGATTCGAGTACGCATGGGAGCCAATGACGCCCATTACGGCGGGAACTTAGTGGACGGAGCCAAAATGCTGGAGTTTTTCGGAGATGTGGCCACGGAACTATTGATCCGTAACGATGGGGATGAAGGTCTGTTTGTAGCCTATGAAAGCGTGGAATTTAAGGCGCCGGTGTATGCCGGGGACTATATTGAAGCGGAAGGGGAAATCGTTGAAACCGGTAACAGTTCCCGGAAGATGAAGTTCACCGCAAAAAAAGTGATACATCCGCGACCGGATATCAATGACTCCGCCTGTGATGTGTTGGAGACTCCGGAAATCGTATGCGAAGCTAGGGGAACCTGTGTGGTACCTAAGGATAAACAGCGTAAATAAGGGGAAATTAATAAGAAATAAGCGGAAATTAATAAGAAATAAGCGGAAATTAATAAGAAATAAACTAATAGGAAATTAATAAGAAATAAGAACAAAACATAAAAAATGAGAATAAGAACGAAGATGAATAGCAAAAGAAGGAGGTCGATTATTATGGAAAAATTAATCATTACCGCGGCGATCACCGGAGCGGAGGTAACCAAGGATATTCAACCGGCCCTGGCCATCTCCCCCGAGGAAATTGCCGAGGACGCTTATCAGTGCTATAAAAGTGGAGCGTCCATTGTCCACGTGCATGCAAGGGAAGCCGACGGCTCCCCGACCCAGGATAAGGACACCTATGGTCGGATCAAGGAAAAGCTCGAGGAAAAATGCGATGTGATATTTCAGCCCTCCACCGGGGGTGCGGTGTGGCACAGTCCGGAAGAACGTCTGCAACCGGTGGAGTTAAAGCCGGAGATGGCGACCCTGAGCTGCGGTACCGCAAATTTCGGGCCTGATGTTTTTATGAATACCGAAGAGTACATGGAAAAGTTCGCAAAAAGAATGCAGGAGCTGGGTGTAAAGCCGGAGCTGGAGATCTTTGAGCGGGGTATGATTGAAAATGCCAAAAAGCTGTTAAAAAAAGGACTGCTAAAGGAGCCCCTTCATTTTGATTTTGTTTTAGGGGTCCCCGGGGCGGCACCGGGAAATCCCGAGGATCTGATGTTTATGGCGGATAAAATTCCGGAAGGCTCCACCTGGACGGTGGCGGGAATCGGTCGACACGAGCTGCCTTTGGCCACCCTGGCCATTATTCTCGGCGGCCATGTACGGGTTGGTTTTGAAGACAACGTCTATTATGAAAAAGGGGTGCTGGCAAAATCCAATGCGGAGCTGGTGGAACGGATCGTAAGGATTGCCAAGGAGTTGGGCCGGGAAGTGGCTACCCCCGAGGAAGCTCGGGAGATCCTGGGACTGAAATAGCAGCAAAAACCGTAGTAAAAAAACAGTAGCTAATACCGTAGCAAAAACCGTAGCAAAAACAGCAATAAAAAACCGTAGCTAATACCGTAACAAAAACCGCGGCAAAAAATCGTAGTAAAAAACTGCAGCAAAAAACCGTAGTAAAAAAAGTACCAAGGAGGCAAAAAAATGAAGCTATTTATTGATACCGCAAATATTGACGAAATTAAAGAAGCGGCCAGTTGGGGAATTTTAGACGGGGTAACCACAAATCCCTCGCTGATTGCCAAGGAAGGCCGGGATTTTCAAGAGGTCATCAAAGAGATTGTAGAGATTGTAGACGGTCCCATCAGTGCCGAGGTCATCGCCCTGGATGCGGAAAAGATGGTGGAAGAAGGAGAGGAACTGGCAAAAATCCATGATAATATTGTGGTGAAGGTTCCCATGACCAAGGAGGGGCTGAAGGCTACCAAAATCTTCTCGGAAAAGGGAATTAAAGTAAATGTAACCCTGGTATTCTCTGCAAACCAGGCCCTGCTTGCCGCCAAAGCGGGGGCCACTTATGTCAGTCCCTTCCTAGGACGGGTGGATGATATCGGAAGTACGGGGATGGATCTTGTAGAGGAGATCATCAGTATTTTTAATATCCATGGATACGACACCCAAACCATCGCCGCAAGCATTCGTCATCCGCTACATGTGACCGATGCCGCCTTAGCGGGGTCCCATGTGTCCACGGTGCCCTTTAAGGTTTTGAAAATGATGACGGATCACCCCTTAACGGATATCGGGATTGAAAAATTTCTAGCGGATTGGAATGAAGCTTTTTAAAAAGGGAAAATCAAAGGGAAAGTCAGCAAAAAAAGAAAGTTGCTTAAGGTATAAAATCCAGTGAAGGCAACTACGCTGGCCAGCGCAAATAAGCCTGCAAAGGCAAACAAGCTAGTGGCACAGAGAAGTCGGCGAAAAAGCCAGTGAAAAGCCATTGAAAAAGCCATTGAAAAAGCCATTGAAAAAGTCGGCGAAAAAGCCAGTGAAAAGCCAGTGAAAAAGCCAGTGAAAAAGCGAAAACTGAGAGAAACAAACTGCAGAGGGGCCCTGCCTCTCTGCAGTTTGCGCTGTAAAGCTTCATTATGCTAAGGAGGATCGATTTCATGCTAAGGGGGATCGATTTCGTGCTAAAAAGGGTCGATTTCGTGCTGAGGAACCTCTACCTTTGCAGGGTTTTGCACTGAGAGCTTTTCAGGGAGCTTGCTTCAAGCATTTTCCCGAAGAGCTTCTCCTTATGTTATAGCTGATTCCACACTAAGACCTATCCTAATTAAAGATCTATGGCAAATAGTATGGTACATTGGAAATGGAACTGACATATTCCTTGATTTTCAACGAAAAAAGGGCTATAATGAGGAAAGTAAGTGTCCGCCGGGCAACAGGGTTTTACATACAGAAGATCAAAATTCTAAGGGAATTTACCAAAGCAGAGGAGTGTTATAAATGGATCGTAATTTAGCAATCAATCTTGTGAGAGTAACCGAAGGTGCGGCGTTAGGAGCTGCCCGATGGATGGGACGAAGGGATAAGGAAGCGGCGGATCAGGCCGGTGTGGACGGCATGCGAAAGATGTTTGATACCATCGATATCAAAGGGACGGTAATCATTGGAGAAGGGGAAAAGGATGAAGCCCCCATGCTCTACATCGGAGAGCAAGTGGGGGCCTGGGAAGAAGCGGATATGGAAGTGGATATTGCCGTGGATCCTGTGGAAGGCACCACCTCTGTGGCCAACGGTACCCCCAATGCCATTGCGGTTATTGCTATGGCGCCCAAGGGATGTCTGTTAAATGCCCCATCCTATTATATGGATAAAATTGCAGTAGGGCCCAAAGCCCGGGGAAAGATCGACATCAACTGGCCTGTGGAAAAGAATCTCCAAAATGTGGCCAAAGCCTTAAACAAAAGTATTGAGGATCTAACCGTAACGGTGATTGACCGGCCAAGACATAAGGATCTGATTCAACAGTGCATCGATGCCGGCGCCCGAGTCAAGCTGTTTCAGGACGGGGATATTGCCAGCGCCTTAGCCACAGCCGTTGAAGGTACCGGCGTGGATATCTTAATGGGAGTCGGCGGGGCTCCGGAAGGGGTCATCACCGCAGCTGCCATGAAGTGTATGGGTGGAGAGATCCAAGGAAAACTGGTTTGTTCCACGGAAGAGCAAAAACAGCAATGCGACCGATTGGGCCTTGATACGGATCAGGTGCTGTATATGGACGATCTGGTAAAAGGAAACGAAGCCTATTTTGTTGCCACGGGAATCACCCATGGGGATATGCTAAAAGGTGTGGTATATGCCGGAGATGACACTGCAAAAACTCACTCCATTGTTATGCGTTCGGAAACGGGAACCATCCGATTTGTGGAAGCTACCCATAAACTCCGAACCAAACCGGATTATGCATATTAGTATTGATTATATTTATTAAAGGATAGAGGGAGGCGAACTTCCTCTATCTCCATTCTAAGCCTTAAAGGAGGTGGACTCCGTTGCCAAAGAACCTTTGACAGCGGGAATACATTGGACGTAAAAGAACTGGAAAAAAAGAAACTGACGGATTTAAAGGAGATTGCCAAAACCCTGGGGATCAAAAATTATTACCGTTATAAAAAGCATGAATTGGTAGATCTTATACAGGGAAAGCCCCTGGAAAAAGAGGAAAAACCCGGGGAAAGCGCGGCAAGCAACGTCGATGGCGACGGTGGGATTAACACCACAGGCGGGACAGCAGGGGGGACCACAGCGAAGAGCACGGCAACAAATCGCACCGACAGCGACAGTACAAACAACACAGCAGGCGGCACCACAGCGAAAAGCACCGCAAATAATACTGCAAGCAACACCGTAAGCGACAGTGCAAATAAAACCGCAGGCAGCGCCGCACCGAAAAACACGGCAACAAATCGCACCGCAAGCAACACTCCAAACGCCGCAACAAAAACCAACACAGCAAAAACCAACGAAACAGACCATGAACCGGCAGTAAACCCGAAGGAAAAACAGGAAAAAACCTCTCGAGAAGAAGGACTCCCCACCCATTTGCAAAGCGAAATTTCCCAGGATAAAGAAGTGAATGTTGCCAACGGTATCCTAGACATTCATATGGACGGCTATGGTTTTTTACGTATGAATAATTATCTATCCAGCGACGACGATATTTACATTTCCCCTTCCCAGATCCGCCGGTTTAAAATGCGAACCGGGGATAAAATCACAGGGATCACCCGGAAGGCCAAAAGTGGGGAGAAGTATAACGCCTTGTTATATGTTAAAAAAATCAATGACCTGGATCCGGAAATCGCCAACAAACGGTGGGATTTTGATCAGCTAACGCCGATTTATCCCAATAAGCGTATCAATTTGGAGCTTGCCAGCAATCAACTGGCCACCCGGCTGATCGATTTGATCGCTCCCATCGGAAAAGGACAGCGGGGCATGATCGTGGCGCCGCCGAAGGCCGGGAAAACCATCCTGTTAAAACAGATCGCCAAAAGCGTGGCCATGAACTATCCCGAAAGCGAAATCATCGTGCTGTTAATTGATGAACGGCCGGAAGAGGTAACGGATATGAAGCGGTCCATTGACGGGGAAGTGGTGTATTCCACCTTTGACGAGCTGCCCAGTCATCATATCAAGGTGGCGGAAATGGTGCTGAATCGGGCCCAGCGTTTGGTGGAACAGAAAAAAGACGTGGTGATTTTAATGGACAGCATCACCCGGCTGGCGAGAGCCTACAACCTCACCATTCCCCCAACGGGAAGAACCCTGTCGGGAGGTTTGGACCCCGGAGCGCTGCATATGCCGAAAAAATTCTTCGGCGCCGCCAGAAACTTAGAAGAAGGCGGCTCTCTGACGATTATCGGTACTGCCTTGGTGGAAACCGGTAGCCGTATGGATGATGTGATCTTCGAGGAATTTAAAGGAACCGGGAATATGGAACTGCATCTGGACCGGAAACTGTCGGAAAAACGGGTATTTCCTGCGGTGGATATCAACCGATCGGGAACGAGACGGGAGGATTTACTCCTTACCCCCGAGGAATTGGAAGCCATGTTCAGTATCCGGCGGGCCATGAGCAGCAACAGTGTTCAGGATACCACGGAAAAAATCATCAGCACCCTGGTGAAAACCAAGAACAACCGGGAATTTGTCCAGGTGATCCGTAAAAAATTGCAATAAATATCGGAATCTAATCCTTGCCATATCTCCAAGGACTATGCTATAATGTAGTAGTTAATCTCAGGAGTATGCGTAATTGAGTATTTTCATAATACTTTCAAGCAATATTCGAATAAGAAGAAAGAGGTGAAATATATGGCAAAAGATATACATCCAGAGTACAAAGCGGTAGACGTATCCTGTGCTTGCGGAAACAACTTTACAACTAAATCCACAAAGGATGAGATCAAAGTTGAAATCTGTTCAGCTTGTCATCCGTTCTATACCGGAAAGCAAAAGTCCTTGGAAAAAGGTGGACGAGTGGAGAAGTTCAACAAAAAATTCGGTGTTCAGACCGAAGAGAAAAAAGAGGAAGAATAGACACAAAATTGAATCTCAAATATAAATCAAGGTTGGAAAGCACTTCTAGCCTTGATTTTTTGCTACTTAAATACATAATTCAGGGGGAGAAAACACATGGTGGATGTAATGGAATATGCCAACAGTGCAAGTATAGAGGTCATCGTAGGGCCCATGTATGCAGGAAAAACCGAGGAGCTGATTCGGCGAATCAATCGGGCGAAAATTGCGGAGCTAAAGGTCCTTTCCTTTAAGCCGAAGATTGACAACCGTTACAACGGCAGCTCTATTGTCTCCCATAACGGCAAGGAAGCGGACTGCTTTGTGGTGGAATCCATTGAGGAAATGAAAAAAATCGTACAACAGGAAAAATTTGATGTAATGTCCATTGATGAAATCCAGTTCTTTCCCAAGGAAGTGGTGGAATTTTGTCAGGAAGTTGCGGACTCCGGCAAACGGGTCATCGTATCGGGGTTGGATATGGACTTTAAAGGAAAGCCCTTTCATATCGTGCCGGAGATCATGGCTGTAGCGGAGCACGTCTCCAAGCTGACGGCGGTGTGTATGAAATGTAAGCGTCCCGCTACCAGAACCCAGCGAATCGTCAACGGACGGCCGGCGAAAGCCTCGGACCCCGTAGTGCTGGTCGGTGCCAAGGAAAGCTATGAAGCCCGGTGCCGGAAATGCCACGAAGTACTCCGGGATTAAGCCCGTATACGTTTAAGATTCATTTAGAATGGTATTTATAAAATGAACCGCCAAAAACGGGTAAATAACAGGAAAAGAATCATCCAAGATCCAGATAAGAACCACTCAAGAACCACTCAAGAACCACCCAAGATCCAGATAAGAACCACTCAAGAACCACCCAAGATCCACGCAGAGGAAACAGTAGGGAATCTATATAGAATGAAAGGGAGGCAATGTATATGGAAAAAGTAGTATTTTTCGCTTTTAAAGGAGAGCTTTTATGTTTTGCCCATGTGTTAATCAATGCTTTGGATATGGCGGATCAAAACATGGAGGCAAAAATCGTTATGGAAGGAGAAGCGGTGAAACTCCTTAAGGAATTGGAAGAGTCGGGAAATGAGCTATACAAACAGGCAAAGGACCGGGGACTGTTCGATTCCATCTGTAAGGCCTGTTCCGCTAAGATGGGGGTTTTAGAATACAATGAAACCACGGGGATCCCGATTTCCGGAGAAATCAAAGGACATCCCTCCATGAGCAGATATATTAAGGAAGGTTATCGTGTGATTACGATGTAAACAGGCGCTGGGAAAGCAGCTGCGATGAAATTGCCGGTGTCCATCGGTTTTTCAGCCGATCTTTCAGAAGGAAAGGGGTATTTTTATGGAAAAACAAAGGATTGGTGAACTGTTACAATGGGGAAAAAGCCAACTGCGGGAAACCAAACTTCGAACCCCGGATCTTGACGCCGAGGTGCTTTTGATGGAGGTATTGAACGCCGAACGGGTAGTACTGCATGTGTATCCCGAACGGGAAGTGGAACCGGAACAGCTGGAGGCCTATAAATCCTGGATCCGACGGCGAAAAAAGGAAGAGCCCCTGCATTATATCACCGGGAAAAAAGAGTTCATGGGCCTTGAGCTTCATGTGGAAAAAGGGGTCTTAATCCCCCGGGGAGATACGGAAGTAGTGGTGGAAGCCGGGATTGAAATTTTAAAAAAGATCGCAGAGAAAAAAGGCTTTCAAAAAGCGGAGATCACGGAAGTGGAAAAAGCCTCCCGGATCGGGGAGCTTCGAGCTCTGGATATCGGTGTGGGAAGCGGTGCCATTGCCGTAAGTCTGCTGCATTATGTAAAGAATTTATATATGGTGGGGACGGATGTTTCCGATACCCCTCTCACCGTCACGGAAATTAATGCCGAAAAACATCAAGTGGCCCATCGCTTAGGGCTTTTCCGGGGAAGTTTATTTGAGCCCGTAAACCGGGGGCTGAAACCGGAAGAACGAGAGTTTGATCTGATTATATCCAATCCCCCCTACATTCCCTATGAGGGGAAGGATGGCTTAGATAGGGAAGTTAAGGATCATGAGCCGGAGGAGGCCCTGTTTGCCAAGGACCAGGGACTGTATTATTACCGGAAGATTGCGGAAGAGGCCCCGGCCTATCTCAAGAAGGATGGCTACCTTATTTTTGAAATCGGATGGGACCAAGGCATCAGCGTAAGAAGAATCGTAGAACAGGCGGGCTTTACCGGGGCCTATATACTGAAGGATTTAGAAAATCGGGATCGGGTAGTGATTGGCAAGCGTTAATATGATATAATAAAAGGTAGTGAATATACGGGCTTTTGGAAAAAGCCAAATTTAAGGATGAGGTGTAAGCAGAATGCTGGATAAGTTAGATTCGGTAAAACAAAAATATGAGGATTTAGGCCAGATAATCAGTGACCCCGAGGTGGTTAACGATCAGAAAAGATGGCAAAAACTGGTTAAGGAACATGCAGGTCTGGAGCCGATTATTACCAAGTATAAAGAATATACTTCCGTCAAGGAAGATTATGAGGAGGCCAAGGAGATCATTGATGATCGCGGGGCCGATGAAGAATTAAAGGAAATGGCCAAGGAAGAAATAAAAGATCTGGAAGCCCAAAAGGAAGCCTTGGAAGAAGAGCTGAAAATGATGCTGATTCCCAAGGATCCCAACGACGAGAAAAATGTGATTGTGGAAGTCCGTTCCGGTGCCGGCGGGGACGAAGCCGCCATCTTTGCCGGGGACTTATTTCGAATGTACTCCCGATTTGCCGAGCGTCAAGGCTGGAAAGTGGAGATTTTGAATTTAAGTGAATCGGAATCCGGCGGTTATAAAGAAGTGGTATTTATGGTAAAGGGGAGCGAAGCCTATTCCCTGATGAAATATGAAAGCGGCGGTCACCGGGTACAGCGGGTTCCGGAAACGGAGTCCAGCGGACGAATTCATACCTCGGCGGCAACGGTGGCGGTACTGCCGGAAGTGGATGACGTGGAGTTGGAAATTTCCCCTAATGATCTGCGGATCGATGTATTTAGGGCCTCCGGTCACGGTGGACAAAGTGTAAACACCACGGATTCCGCGGTTCGTATTACCCATATTCCCACCGGTGTGGTTTCTTCCTGTCAGGATGAGAAGTCCCAGCTGAAGAACAAGGACAAGGCCCTGAAGATTCTAAAGGCCCGGGTGCTGGATGATATGGTGCAAAAGCAGGAGGATGAAATCGCCGCGGATCGAAAATCCCAAGTAGGATCGGGAGACCGGAGCGATCGGATCCGAACCTATAACTTCCCCCAGGGACGGATTACGGACCATCGAATTAACAAAACCATTTATAAACTGGATGCTTTTATGGACGGGGATATTTATGAGATGATCGATGCCCTTCGTACTTCGGAGCAAGCGGAGAAACTAAAGGAAATACAAGACTAATCGTGCAGTTCAAAAAGTTGAGAGAACCTCAGCTTTTTTTGCGAATTTTTTCGACTTAAGGCATGGCTCGGCGGCGGAAAGCCTTGGGAAAGCCAAAAGGTGACGGCGCAGAATACGGAATCCTGCCGGTGAGGAAAATGCACCGGAGAAAAAATGGATATCAGGTGAAAAAAATGCACCGGAGAAAAAATGGATATCAGGTGAAAAAAATGCACCGGAGAAAAAATGGATATCAGGTGAAAAAAATGCACCGGAGAAAAAAATGGATATCGGGTGAAAAAAATGGATCAGAAAAATTCGAAGCAACAAAAAAAAATGAAGCAACAAAAAAAATTTAATAATTCCCTAGAGGTAGAGAAAGAGACCGAAAAAATCCATACGGTAATGACCACGGTGGATCCCCACGGTTCCAAGGAGGATTTGCTGTTTGCACTGTACCCCTTCGGGCAAATGATTGAAAAATCCGGGGTGGTGGCCTTTCCCACGGAAACCGTGTACGGCCTGGGGGCCAGCGCCTTGGACCCCGCAGGAATCGAAAAGATCTTCGCCGCCAAGGGAAGACCTTCGGATAATCCGTTGATCGTTCACATCACAAGGATGGAAGAGGTGTTTGAACTGGTGCAGTCGGTCCCGGAAAAGGCGATCAAACTGATGGAGGCCTTTTGGCCGGGGCCTTTGACCATGATTTTCAAAAAACGGGATATCATCCCCCACATTGTTACCGCCGGGGGGGACACCGTGGCCCTGCGCATGCCGGACCATCCCGTGGCCAAGGCCTTAATCGAAATCAGCGGCGTTCCCTTAGTGGCGCCCAGCGCCAATGCTTCGGGAAAGCCCAGCCCCACCAGGGCCGAGCATGTATGGGAGGACCTGGAGGGAAAGATCCACGGGATCATTGACGGCGGCAGCTGCGCCGTGGGCATAGAATCCACGGTCATTGATATGACCGTGGAACCCCCGATGCTCCTTCGGCCCGGGGGCATCACCCAGAAAATGATCCGGGAGGTCATCGGCCCGATCCGCCGGGATCAGCATCTGGATGTTATCGACCGGGGACAGTCCTCAAAGGCGTCGGGAGATTTCCCGGGAAAAGTCCGGTCCCCGGGTATGAAGTACACCCATTATGCCCCGAAGGCCAAGGTGTTGATTCTTCGGGGAAAGCGGAAAAATGTGTTAAACAGGGTCAAGGAACTGGAAAAGTCTTACCGGGAATCGGGAGAAAAAGTGGGTATTATTACAGTGGATGAAAATTTGGAATACTACGAAGGGGTTTATGGTAAAAGTTCTGCTGCAAAAACCAAGCCTGTAGATACCGAAAAGAACAGCGAAAGCGGGACCACGGTTTCAAGAGAAAAGGGTTTCCCGGAGGGACCCTGCATCCGAACCCTGGGCAGTGAAAAAAGGGTGGAGAAAATGGCGGCGAACCTTTTTGCCATCCTCAGAGATTTTGATCAAACCGATGTAGGGATTATTTTAGCGGAAGCCTTAGAGGACCGGGAGATAGGTTACGCTATTATGAACCGTTTATCCAAGGCTGCGGGACAAAACATACTGTATGTGGATGAGGAGGATCGATCATGAAAATACTGTTTGTATGTACGGGAAACACCTGCCGGAGTGTAATGGCGGAAGCGATTTTGAAGGATTTACTGGAAGAAGAAGGGCGTGGGCAGGACTTTGAAGTAAGCTCCGCGGGGCTCTTTGCTCAGGAAGGGGAACCTCCCACCATCGAGACCCAATTTGCTTTGGAAAACGGCGGCATCCCCCTGGATGAAAACGGGGCCACCTATGTGGACGACCAGTTGTTAGAGGAAGCGGATTTAATCCTGACCATGACGGAAGGCCATAAAATAATGATCGAAGACCGAAAGCAAGCCGGTTACTACCGGGACAAACTATTCACATTAAAGGAGTACACCGCGGATTGCAAGGAAAGTTCCGAGAACCGGGAGGAAGAGGACAAAGACGGTGAAAATGTGGAAGACACTTATGACATCTTGGATATCAGCGATCCCTACGGAGGCTCCGTGGAAGTATATGAACTGAGTTTTCAGGAGATCTATGAAGAAATTGAGCTTTTGCTGGAAAAAATTCTAGAAAAATGCTAAAACTTCGGTATAATACTAAGAAGGGTTTAAATGAAAAGCGGAGGTGTAATAATGACGAAGAGTGAAAAAATTGCCATCGGCGGTGATCATGGAGGATTCGAGCTAAAGGAGTTTATCAAGAATCATCTAGAGCACCAAGGTTATCAAGTGGAGGATTTCGGAACCTATGACAAATCTTCCTGTGACTATCCGGATTTTGCCTATCCTGTGGCTAAGGCGGTAGCAGAGCACAAATTTGATAAAGGGATTGTTATCTGCGGAACCGGCATCGGCGTATCCATCGTTGCCAATAAAGTAAAAGGAGTCCGCTGCGGACTGGTGCATGACTGTTTTTCCGCAAAGGCCACCCGGCAGCATAACGACACCAATGTCCTGGCCATGGGCGAGCGGGTCGTCGGAAAAGGACTGGCCCAGGAGATCGTGGATATCTGGCTGCATACAGAATTTGAAGGCGGTCGACATAAAAAGCGGGTGGATAAAATTAAAGAGGTGGAAAAGGAAAACTAAGATCAGAAAAAGAAGCAGGCAAAGGTAACAAAAGGAATAACAAATAACCAAAACACAAATTCTGGAGGTATAACTATGAGCAAAGTGGTGGTAATAGATCATCCGTTGATTCAACACAAATTAACTTTTCTTAGGGACGTGACGACGGGATCCAAGGATTTTCGGGATCTGGTACGGGAAATGTCCATGTTAATGGGTTATGAAGTAACCCGGGATTTACAGCTAAGAGACATTGAAATTGAAACCCCTATGGGAAAAACCATGTCCAAAACCTTAACCGGAAGAAAACTGGGCATTGTTCCAATTCTACGGGCAGGCCTCGGCATGGTGGACGGCATTCTTCAACTGATCCCTGCGGCCAAGGTAGGTCATGTAGGTCTTTACCGGGATCCCCAAACCTTAGAGCCGGTGGAGTATTACTGCAAGCTTCCTTCCGATGTCAGCGAACGGCAATTGATTGTCTTGGATCCCATGCTTGCCACCGGTGGATCCGCCAAAGCCGCCATCAAATTTTTAAAGGACAAAGGGGCCATGAACATCAAATTTGTCTGCCTGATTGCTTCCCCGGAAGGCATTGAAGTTTTAAAAGAGACCCATCCCGATGTGGACATTTACGTGGCTTCCATCGACGAAAAATTAGACGATCACGCCTACATTGTACCGGGCCTCGGCGACGCCGGCGATCGACTTTTCGGCACCAAATAGATGACAGCGGGACGGAGTTTTTGTCATCTCCCTCCCGGAAGAAAGATGACATGGGGACGGAGTTTTTGTCATCCTCCTCCTGGGAGCTAGACGCAACGGATGACAGCGGAGCGGAGTCTCTGTCACCTTTCTTCCGGGAGCCCGCTGCAAACTATGGTAATTTAAATAAGAGGTGAAATTATGAGACCGTCTTGGAATGAATATTATATGGATATCGCAGAAACCGTCAAAAGAAGGTCCACTTGTATGCGACGACAGGTGGGGGCACTTTTAGTCCTGAACAAAAAGATTTTGGCCACGGGCTATAACGGTTCCCCAAAGGGGCTTCGCCACTGCAATGAAATCGGCTGTATGAGAAACGATTTGAATGTGCCTTCGGGAGAGCGTCATGAACTCTGTCGGGGACTGCATGCGGAGCAAAATTCCATTATTCAGGCCGCAATGCATGGAGTGAAAATCGAAGGGGCCCATTTATATGTAACCCACAAACCCTGTGTGGTATGTGCAAAAATGATTATCAATGCCGGGGTTGAAAAAGTGGTTTTCAAAGGGGATTATCCCGATCGCTTGTCGGATAATATGTTCACGGAAGCGGGTATTGTTTTGGAGCGTTATGAAGATTTAGAGCAAAAAGGTGTGGCAGCGAAGTAGCGGTACCACTATGAAAAACTTAAGTCCCGGGATAAAGGGAGTTCCTTCCGAAAGGAGGTCCTGATATTCCCGGGTTTTTTTGTATTTCTGTAGGGGCGGTATCGTCATGAAAAGATGACAAAAACTCCGTCAGGTTGCGTAAAAACTGTTTTGTTACAAATTTTACATACTATATGTTGAATCCATGATTTAATGTTCAACTATATATAGCTGTTGATAATTATAACATCAGCGTTTTTACGCAGCCTGCCGTCCTGCTGTCATCCGGGGCGGTATCGTCACGAAAAGATGACAAAAACTCCGTCCCGCTGTCATCTACAAAAGATGACAAAAACTCCGTCCCGCTGTCATCTTTAGATAACAGAAAAATTGAAATTCGTAAAAAAAGTTGCAATGTTAACTTAAAGAATATACAATGGTTAATAAATTAACAATAACAAATCCAAAAAGAAAAACTTTTCAACCCAGCATCTGTCAATAGGTTGAACACAACGCGGTAAAAATGAACATAAAAAAATGTTTAAATAAAAAAATTAATTAAATATTATAAATTCGATATTTATTTAACGTACATCCCTTAAACAAACCCGGGTTTCTGTGTTATAATAGAGAGGATGTTTTTTAGATGCATTGTATATTTATTGAATCGGGGTGGACCATGGGAAACAAGAAAAGTATTTTCGAGAATTTAGCACTGCTTACATACCTGGGTGTAGCCATGATCGTCCCCATTGCCTTGACCCTGTTTGCCGGAAGATGGCTGGATGAACGTCTGGGTACCGGTCCTCTGTTTTTATTTATCATGGTGGTCATCGGAACCCTGGCGGCTTTTCGAAATCTCTACAAAATCGGCACAAGGGATCTTCCGAAACGAAAAGGACGTGATGACTGATGGATCCCCGGGCACAGATTAAGCAGGACTTTATTAAAATTATCAAAGGAATGATTATCGGCAATATCCTGTTCATTATCCTGGGCAGTATTTTTATCGAAGAGCGGCTTCCCTTTATACTAGGGTTGATCTTCGGCAGTGTCATCGCGGTGCTGAACATGCGACTGCTGTACCTTACCCTGGACAAAGCGGTGACCATGTCTATGCGAAGGGCCCAAATATTTACCGTCAGCCGCTACATTCTTCGCTACATTATTATTGGAATTGTGGTTTATGCTTCCCTGACAGCGGATCATTTGCATCCATTCGGGACGATTATAGGATTGCTGCTGATTAAACCGGTAATCCTTGCGACCCAGCTGTTTGAAGATAAAGCTTTTTTAAGAAATGTATTTATCAGAAAAAAAGATTAATTACTTCAAGAAAGGAGGAACACCATGGATTTTGGATCAAGAATTTTGTTTGAAATACCGATATTCGGCGGAGTACCCTTTACGGAAACCATTGTAATTACATGGATCATCGGGGCGATACTGGTGGGGCTTTCCATCATCTTTGTCCGCAATTTTGACAATGTACCCAAGGGTGCTCAAAACGTTATCGAAATGATTGTGGAATCTCTCAACGATCTCGTTGCCCAAACCATGGGAAAGGATAAGATGGCCTTCGCCCCTTATATGGGCAGTCTGTTTCTATTTTTAACCGTGGCCAATATTGTCGGGCTGGTGGGGGTGCGACCGCCGACGGCGGATTTGAACATGACCTTTGCCCTGGCCGCTCTTACCTTTGTGATGACCCATTACTACGGCTCGAAACGAAAAGGGATCGGCGGGTACTTAAAAAGCTTTGCTGAACCGATACCCGTGATGCTGCCGATGAATATTGTTGGGGAAATCGCAAACCCGGTGTCCTTATCCTTCCGTTTATTCGGAAACATCATCGGCGGGGTGGTTATTATGACTCTGGCCTATCAAGGACTTTCAGCAGTGAGTGGAATGATTGGTTTAGATGCTTTTCCGATTTTCCAGGCAGGAGTACCGATTTTTCTTCATGCGTACTTTGATATTTTTGCCGGGGTACTGCAAAGTTTTATTTTCGTAATGTTAACGATGGTATTTATAGGAATGGCTATGGATTAGGGTTCACAGCTTTTGAGGAGGTGAAAATTTGGAATCCAGTAACTTCATTATTGATTTTTTAGAATGGTTGATGTCCTTTGAGCGAAACGCCTTAATACTGGCGGGTTCCGCCATCGGTGCAGGGTTTGCCATGATCGCCGGAATTGGTCCCGGAATCGGTCAGGGTCTGGCCGCAGGAAAAGGGGCCGAAGCTGTGAGTTACAATCAGAAGAACTCTAAAAAGTCGACCCTGGTTATGCTTTTAGGATCAGCAGTGGCGGAGACCTCGGGAATACTTGCTTTGGTTGTAGCATTGATATTATTATTTATGAACCCGTTAATCGGAGTGGAAGGCACCGGTTTGGTACTGGCGGCCTCGGCCATCGGAGCAGGACTTTCCATGATCGCCGGGATCGGTGCAGGCATCGGCCAAGGATACGCCGCATCTAAGGGTACGGAAGCCGTAGGAAAACGACCGAAACTTCAGCCTGCGATTGTCCGGACCATGTTTCTTGGACAGGCCGTGGCACAAACCACAGGGATTTACGCCCTGATTGTGGCCCTGGTATTGATGTTTATCAATCCCTTTGTATAAGGGGCAAAGACCCAAGGACCCAAAGACCCAAGGGCAACAGAACTAAAGGCCCCAGGGGATCAGAAACATGCTGTTTCACGGCTGAAAAAGCCGATTAAAAGCTTATAAAGCAAAAAAGCAACAGCAACAAAGCACTAACGCAAAACAGCGGTGCAAAAACAGCACTGCAAAAACAGCGGTGCAAAAACAGCACTGCAAAAACAGCGGTGCAAAAGCACCAACGCAAAAGCACCATCAAGCAAGGAAAGGCAAGAAAAAAAACGATAAAATCAAAGGAGGAAGAAATCATGGAAGGTATTACTAGTGAAGCGTTAATATTGGCAGCATCAGCAATTGGAGCAGGTCTTGCAATGATCGCAGGAATCGGAGCCGGAATCGGACAGGGTTATGCCGCCGGTAAAGGGGCAGAAAGTGTTGGACGACAACCGGAAGCACAGGGAGATATCGTACGAACCATGTTACTGGGTGCCGCGGTAGCGGAGACAACCGGAATCTATGGTCTAATCATTGCCCTTGTTCTACTATTCGTTAATCCATTACTTGGAATGCTTTAATCGTAGACAAAAAGGGGGCCCCGCCCCCAAACTACTCTTGTGGAAAGGAGGCATTTTAGATGCAGGGATTAGTAGAACTGAATTTAAGTTTATTTTTTAATCTGGTGAACTTTTTAATCATATTTTTGCTTCTTCGGCACTTCCTGTTCAAGCCGGTAACGGATCACCTGGAAGGTCGGAAAAATAAGATACAAAATGCCCTGGATGAAGCGGAAGAAACCCGGGAAGAGGCGGGACGCTTAAAGGAGCAATACGAAAGCAAAATGCAAAACATTCGGGACGAGCGAAACGAAATCATTCAAAAGGCCACACGGTCCGGGGAATCCCGAAAATCGGAAATCATCAAGGAAGCCCGGGATGAAGCGGAAAAGATCAAGGATCGGGCGGAAAAGGAAATGAGTCGGGAACGACAAAAGATGATCAACGAACTGAAGGATCAAACCTCAAACATCGCCATGCTTGCAGCTTCTAAGGTACTGGAAAAGGAACTGGACGAAAAATCCCATGAAAACCACATTCAAGAATTTATTAACGAGGTGGGGGATGTTAAATGGAAGAATTAGTTGCCAAGCGTTATTCCAGTGCATTGTTTGAAGTTGCCTTAGAAGGAAAAACCTTAGACAAAACCGGAGAGGAACTCTCCTTTGTTAACCAAGCCTTAGAGGAACATGAAGAGCTGTTTAAGGCCCTGAAATCTCCCCTGATCAAGCCGGTGGAGAAAAAAGAGATCATGAAAAACATCTTTGAAAAGCACCTTACCCAGGAGACCTTAAACTTTATCTATGTATTAGTGGATAAAAACCGAAGCAGCGCCTTGAAGGAAATCAGCGAGGAGTATCATAAACTTCTGGCCCGTAACAACAACACCATCCAAGCGGTGGCAACCACGGCGGTTTCCATGACCAAGGAACAAATCACAGAACTAACGGAAAAACTGACGAAAACTTCAGGAAAAACGGTATCCTTAGCCAATGAAGTCGATCCATCGATTATCGGTGGAGTGTTTATCCAAATGGGCGATAAGATCATTGACGGAACACTGAAAAGACGGCTGACAGAGATCGAGGACCGATTAAAAGAAGTAATAATATAGGATAGGGGTGATTGAAACATGAGTCTCAGACCTGAAGAGATCAGTTCAGTCATAAAAGAACAGATCCAACGATATGAAGATCAACTGGAAACCAAGGATGTAGGAACCGTCATCCAAGTAGGAGACGGTATTGCTAGAATTCATGGTTTGGAAAAGTGTATGGCGGGAGAGCTTCTGGAATTTCCGGGAGAAATTTTCGGCATGACGCTAAACTTAGAGGAAGACAACGTTGGGTGTGTGCTTTTAGGATCGGACGAACATATCAAAGAAGGTGACACAGTAAAAAGTACGGGAAGAATTGTGGAAGTTCCCGTAGGAGAAGCCATGCTGGGAAGAGTAGTAAATTCCCTAGGACAGCCCTTGGATGGGAAAGGTCCTATTAACACCGATAAATACCGGGACGTGGAACGGGTAGCCCCGGGAATTATTGCGAGAAAATCCGTAGAAGAACCACTGCAAACGGGACTAAAATCCATTGACTCCATGATTCCCATCGGACGGGGACAGCGGGAGCTCATCATCGGAGACCGACAGACGGGTAAAACCGCCATCGGAATTGATACCATTATCAACCAGAAGGATACGGATGTAATCTGTATATATGTGGCCATCGGCCAGAAGAAATCCACGGTAGCCCAGATTCAAGACGTGTTGGAAAAGAACGGTGCCATGGAGTATACCACCATCGTTTCCGCCAGCGCCAGTGAAATGCCGCCGCTGCAATACTTAGCCCCCTACGCCGGTTGTGCCATGGGTGAAGAGTTTATGGAAAACGGCAAGCACGTACTGGTCATTTATGATGACTTATCCAAGCATGCGGTGGCTTACCGAGCCATGTCTTTGCTGCTTAGACGACCACCGGGTCGGGAAGCCTATCCCGGAGACGTATTCTACTTACACAGTAGACTGCTGGAACGGGCAGCAAAACTGAATGATGATTTAGGGGGCGGATCCCTAACGGCCCTGCCGATTATTGAAACCCAGGCGGGAGACGTATCGGCCTATATCCCCACCAATGTAATTTCCATTACCGACGGACAGATTTTCCTTGAGTCCGAGCTTTTCTACTCGGGAGTACGACCGGCGGTAAACCCCGGAATTTCCGTATCACGGGTTGGGGGATCGGCTCAAATTAAAGGCATGAAGAAGGTTGCGGGTACCCTTCGATTAGAGCTTGCCCAATACCGGGAGCTTGCAGCCTTTGCTCAGTTCGGTTCCGAACTGGACCAGGAAACCCAGAGTCGACTTTCTCAGGGAGAGCGAATCATGGAAGTCCTAAAACAAGGACAATATCAGCCCATGAGTGTAGAAGACCAAGTGCTGATTATTTATGCCGTAACCAAAAAATATCTGACGGATATTGAAATCAATAAAGTTCAAGAATTCGAAGCGGGATACCTGAAGTTTATGAAGGAAACTTATCCGGAAGTGGGCAATGAAATTAGAGAAAAGGGCGCCCTTTCCAATGAAATGGAAGCCAAACTGAAGGATGCCATTGAAGAGTTTAAAAAGGATTTTAACCAGGAATAAACCCGGTCTTTGTAATAGGAGGTGAATCGATTTGGCTGGAGCAGGAATGCAAGATATAAAGCGAAGAATAAAAAGTGTGGATAGTACCAAACAGATTACAAAGGCCATGGAGTTGGTATCTTCAGCAAAACTTCGACGGGCAAGACAGCGGGTGGAGGAAAACCGACCCTACTTCGAAAAAATTGAAGAGGCCATCCAAGGCATTCTCCCCCACACCAAGGAACTACAAAATCCCTATATTGATCAACGGGAAGTGAAAAAGACCGGATACATCGTCATTACCGGAGACCGGGGGCTTTGCGGCGGTTACAATACCAACGCCATCAAAAAAGCCTTGAATCATATGGAGGATCGGGAGGCATCCGTAATCGCCATCGGGCAAAAAGGGGTCACCTTCTTTCGAAAGAGGGGCTACGATCTAGATGGAGAGTTCGTCTCTATTTCGGAAAAACCCATGTTTTCCGATGCCAAAAGCATTGGAAAGCTTGCCATGGAACTGTATAAAAATGAAATGATCGATGAAGTAAATCTGGTATATACGGAATTTGTCTCTACGATCACCCATAAGCCGAAGCTGATTAAGCTGCTTCCCCTGGACCAAAAGGAAATCCCCGAGGAGATCCAGGAGGACCGGGATGAGGTTATGACCTATGAGCCCTCGCCGGAAGAGGTGCTAAGCTATTTGATACCGAAGTACGTGGAGAGTATGATCTACGGTGCCTTGATCGAAGCCTCGGCCAGTGAGCAGGGGGCAAGACGGGTGGCCATGGAAAGCGCCACGGACAATGCGGAGGAAATGATCGATGATTTAAATCTGAAATATAACCGGGCAAGACAGGCGAGCATCACCCAGGAGATCTCCGAGATCGTAGGGGGCGCCGAAGCTCAAAATTAATACCTAAAGACGAAAAAGAGGAGGGATCGTATGGCCGAAGAAAACAAAGGGGTTCTTACCCAGGTCATTGGACCGGTAGTGGATATCCGCTTTCAAAGCGACAAACTGCCGGAACTGCTGAGCGCAGTGGTTATCCAAGGTAAGGACCGGGTTGTTACGGCGGAGGTTGCCCAGCATATCGGGAACGACACCGTAAGAGCCGTAGCCATGACCGCAACCGAAGGTTTGGTTCGGGGAATGGAAGTAAAAAATACAGGAAATCCTATTCGAGTTCCCGTTGGAACCGGAACCTTAGGACGAATTTTTAATGTACTGGGAGAGACCGTAGACGAAAAAGGGGAAGCGAAGACGGAAAAAACTTCTCCGATTCATCGACAGGCCCCGGCCTTTGAAGATCAGGACACATCCACGGAGATCTTTGAGACGGGCATCAAAGTAGTAGACTTAATCGCCCCCTATTCCAAGGGTGGTAAGGTTGGTCTCTTTGGAGGAGCGGGAGTAGGAAAAACCGTTCTGATCATGGAGCTGATCAACAACATCGCCACGGAGCATGGTGGACTTTCGGTTTTTGCCGGGGTAGGCGAGCGTACCCGGGAAGGAAACGACTTATACTACGAAATGATCGAATCCGGAGTAATTGACAAGACCACCCTGGTGTACGGTCAGATGAATGAGCCGCCGGGAGCAAGAATGCGGGTAGGCCTTACAGGACTTACCATGGCGGAGCACTTTAGAGACGAAGAAGGACAGGATGTACTCCTGTTTATTGATAATATCTTCCGATTTACCCAAGCGGGTATGGAAGTGTCGGCACTCCTTGGACGTATGCCCAGTGCCGTAGGTTACCAGCCCACCCTGGCCACAGAGATGGGAGAGCTGCAAGAGCGGATCACTTCCACGAAAAAAGGTTCCATTACCTCGGTTCAGGCGATTTACGTACCGGCGGATGACCTTACGGACCCGGCGCCGGCAACAACCTTTGCCCACTTGGACGCCACCACGGTACTGTCCCGGCAAATTTCCGAGCTTGGAATTTATCCCGCGGTGGACCCGCTGGACTCCAACTCCCGTATTCTGGACCCGGCCATTGTAGGTCAGGAACACTACGATGTGGCCCGGCAGGTACAGGAAATCCTGCAGCGGTACAAAGAACTGCAAGATATTATTGCCATTCTCGGAATGGATGAGTTGTCCGATGAGGATAAGGTGACGGTATCCAGAGCCCGACGGATTCAGCGGTTCTTATCCCAGCCTTTCTTTGTAGCGGAGCAGTTTACCGGTATGCCCGGTAAATATGTATCCCTGAAGGAGACCATCCGAGGATTTAAGGAAATTCTGGAAGGAAAGCATGACGAATTACCGGAATCCGCCTTCCTGTTTGTGGGAACCATTGATGAAGCCGTGGAAAAAGCCAAGGAAGCGTAGGTGATCGTATGGCAAAGAAATTTCAGGTAGAGATCGTGACGCCGAACCGGATTTTTTTCGATGACGAAGTGGAGAAGTTTGTGGTTCGAACCACCACGGGAGATATTGCCGTTCTTCATGAGCATACCCCCTTGGTGACCCCGGTGGAAATCGGGCGGGCCAAGCTGATCTTTGGAGATGAGAATGAGCAGGAAGCCACCATCTCTCCGGGGATTTTAACCGTGGACGACTCCAAAGCCATTCTCCTCACCGATGCGGCGGAGTGGCCGGAAGAGATTGACCTGGACCGGGCGGAACGGGCGAAAAAACGGGCCAAGGAACGACTGGAGGCCCAAAAGAAAAACGAAGTGGATGAAACCCGGGCCCAAGTCTCCCTTGGAAAGGCAGTCAATCGAATCGAGTTGGCAAAGCGAAAAAAGTAGATAAGAACAGGAAGAAGGATAACGAGGAAGATTAAGCGGTGCTTTTCCTGTTCAAAGGATTATATATCGACAGCCCCTGTAAAATAAGAGGGGAAATTATAGCGTGAAAACGTAGATAAAAAAGTTTCAAGCATACAGAAAGTGTAAGGCAATAAAAAGCGCAAGGTAATAAAAAAGCGCAAGGTAATAAAAAAGCGTAAGGTTTGAGGGGGTTCCTCTTTCCTTACGCTTTTTCTTATGCTTTTTTTTATGCTTTTTCTTTTGCCTTTTCGTTTGCTTTTTCCAATCCCTTCTCATTTCCCCGTCGGCACTGGGAACCGGGGTTCGTTGATCGCCGCTGGGCCCTTTAAAACCACTAGCCCTGTGTGCGAACACCTTCACATAACGGGCCGCTGTGTCGCCAACACCACGGGTCACTGTACCCTGATCGTCGCTGGACCCTAAAACCACGGGCCGCTGTTCCCTGACCGCCGATATGTTCTATTGTACGATGATATCGTAGTCCTCATGCTCTTCCGGTTCCGTGGTCTCAATGGTCACCGTCATCTGAATGGGCAGGGCCACAATCACCTCATACTCCCGGCTGATCCAGCCCATGTCCCGGTGAATCCCCAGGGGCAGAATCTCCTCGGGCAGGCGCTGCAGCCGCACGGCACCGTCTTCCATCTCCAGGACCCCGGTGTACTGTTGTCCATCCACTTCGAAATCAAAGGGGATTTCTTCGTGGCCGGACTCCACTAAGGGAAAGCGGTAAATCTCTTCTCCCCGAAGGGTAACCACGACTTCCGCCTCCCCGTCGCCTCCCGCCAGCAACCAGGGAATGGAAAAGGTGGCGGCGGCACTTAAAACCACGATCAATATAATTAAGATGAAATCCCAACGGGTCATCATTTTCAGCAGCTTTTTCATTAAAATCCTCCTAAACGATTTCTCTATCCCTCCAATTATACAGCAGAAAAAAGCAATTGACAACAAGAAGCATTTCGTAGAAAATGAGGGCAAGGAAAGAAAGTCATCGACTGCCGGTGATCAGTAGCAAGACTAAATTAGATACCGAAAAAGAGAAAACAATACGTAGATTATAGAGGTGAAGAACATGAAAGATAAAAATGAAAAATCTGAACTGGAACAAACCCTGCAACGGGGGATCTACGGACCGCCGATAATTAAAGGGGAAGAGAAAAAAGTGTATCTGGGAGAATTTCGGGAGCGGGTGATTGTGGCGCTGTCTCCGGAAGAAGTGTTTTATGATGAAGGAGTAGCCGTGGCGGAGGAAGCTTTACAAGATGCCAAGGCCCACCGGTTGATTGTCAATCACAATAAACTGACTTCCCCCTGGACAAAAAAATACATGGGTCTTGCCCGGAAATACAATAAGGAGTATAAATCCTTTCACACCCAGGCGGAGGAGGCTATGGGTCTTGTGGTGGTCAGCCGGGAAGCGGTGAACCGGGAAAACATCCGGGTGAAACTGAGACTGCTCCCCGATAAATTTCAGCATGCGGAGCATAAAAAGCTGTGCAAAGACTGCTACGAAGAACTTGAAAACGCGGCTCCCGACCGGGTGGGGGATTTTAAAAAGCTGGGACTGATGGATAAGCTGCTGGGAAAAACCTGTGGAGTGCCGGAAGAGGAACATGAAAAGCAACAGGAAAAGCAATAGGAAAAGCAGCAGGAAAGCAACTGAATAAGCACTGAAAACGACGGGAATCGAAAACGGCAAATAATCTAGGCATATTTTCCTCAATTCCGGGAATTGCGTAGTTTACTGCGGTTTTCATGCAAAAAAAAACTTGCATTAATTTGGTTTACTGATAAAATGGTAACAGGTATATTTCTGGTAATTTCAAGGACAGGACATTACAAATGTAAATCTTTGATCAACATAAATTATTGAAAATAATCACCAAAAAAGACGCAGAGAAACTTTGTGTCGATTTTGCGTATGTGAAATTGCAAATTGCAAATTGAAAATTGAAAACTGTGAAGTACAGACAAAATGTAAGCTGAAAAGCACAAAGAGTAGAAAGCGAGGCGGAATATTGGAGAAAATTATTGTAGAGAAAAGTGCTCCCTTAAAAGGGAAGGTAAGAATAAGCGGTGCAAAAAATGCGGTGTTGCCGATCTTAGCCGCATCATTACTTAATGATCAGGCTTCGGTGATCGAAGACGTACCCCCGTTAAAGGACGTAGGGGTGATCTCGGAAGTGCTGGAGAGTTTAGGAGCCACGGTGGAAACCCTGGAAGAAGGTACCCTGAGAATTACCGCAAAGGAGATCACCAGCCATGAAGCCCCCTACGACCTGGTTCGAAAAATGCGGGCATCTTTTTTGGTGATGGGTCCCTTACTGGCCCGTTGCGGTCAGGCCCGGATCTCCATGCCCGGAGGCTGCGCCATCGGAACACGACCCATTGATCTCCATTTGAAAGGATTTAAAGCCTTAGGGGCGGAAATTCATATCGGTCACGGATTTGTGGAGGCCAAGGCGGAAAAGCTGGAGGGTGCCAAGATCTATCTGGATTTCCCCAGTGTGGGTGCCACGGAAAATATTATGATGGCCGCGGTGTTGGCTGAAGGAGAGACCATCATCGAAAACGCTGCGGAGGAACCGGAGATTACGGACCTTGCGAACTTTTTAAATAAAATGGGATGCAGCGTTCGGGGAGCCGGTACGGATACCATTAAAATCAAAGGGGTAAAAACCTTAAAAGAGCTTACCCATCGGGTTATTCCCGATCGCATTGAAGCGGGGACCTTTATGGTGGCCGCCGCTATTACGGAAGGGGATGTGGTGATTGAAAACATCATTACGGACCATCTTCGTCCTGTAATTGCAAAATTGAAGGAAAGCAATGCGGAAGTAATCGAAAACGGTACCACGGTCCGGGTAATCGGAAACAAAGAGAAAAAGCCTGTGGACATTAAAACCCTGCCCTATCCCGGTTTTCCAACGGATATGCAGTCCCAGTTCATGGCCCTGCTGTGCGCTATTAAGGGAACCTCCATGGTAACGGAAACGGTTTTTGAAAATCGCTTTATGCACGTTAATGAACTGAAACGGATGGGGGCAAGGATTAAAATCGAGGGCCGCAGCGCCGTAATTGAAGGGGGCATTCCCCTCCAGGGAGCCCAGGTAAAAGCCTCGGATCTTCGGGCGGGAGCCGCACTGATTTTAGCGGGACTGATTGCCGACGGGCCGACGGAAATAGAAAATATCGAACACATTGATCGAGGGTATGTAGATATTGAAAAGAAATTCACGGATTTAGGGGCCAATATCCACCGGGCTTATCGACCAAAACCCTAAGAAAAGGTTAAAACTTCAAAGATCTTCTATTTCTTTTTCATGAAAAAAAGTGTATAATAAGTAGTTGAGGAAATGAATTGTAAGGAAGAAAAACACCTGGGAGCATGAAAGCAGGGAGAAATATATATATTATGAGGAGGAACATATCGGATGTTTGGTTTAGGAGCAGATATAGGGATTGACTTAGGAACCGCCAGTGTTTTGGTTTTTGTAAAAGGGAAGGGAATTGTTCTACAAGAACCTTCCGTTGTGGCTATTGATAAGTACACCAATAAAGTGTTGGCCGTGGGGGAAGAGGCAAGAAGAATGCTGGGAAGAACCCCGGGAAATATTGTTGCCATCCGTCCTCTAAAAGACGGGGTAATCTCTGATTATGAAATTACGGAAAAAATGTTAAAATATTTTATTCAAAAAACCATCGGAAAAAGATGGTTCTTTAAGCCGAGAATTATTGTCTGTGTACCCAGCGGGGTAACCGGGGTGGAAAAACGGGCGGTAATTGACGCCACCAATGAAGCCGGCGGCCGCATGACCTACCTGATTGAAGAACCCATTGCCGCAGCCATCGGTGCCGGCCTGGACATCGCCAAGCCCAACGGACATATGATCGTGGACATCGGCGGGGGAACCACAGACATCGCTGTGATCTCCCTGGGAGGAATTGTAACCAGCACCTCTATTAAAGTTGCCGGGGACGTGTTGGACGACGCCATTACCCGATATATGCGGAAAAAGCATAACATTATGATCGGTGAACGTACGGCGGAGGCCATGAAAATCGAAATCGGGGGCGCCTATGAGCGGCCGAAGGAGAAGATCATGGATGTCCGGGGAAGAAACCTGGTCACCGGTCTGCCCATTACCCTAAAGGTCAGCTCCAATGAAATGCTCTCTGCCTTAGAAGAGCCGATTCTAAACATGGCGGATGCGGTGCACTCCGTGCTGGAAAAAACTCCACCGGAACTGTCAGCGGATATTTCCAACCAGGGAATTATGATGACCGGAGGCGGCGCCATGCTTTGGGGACTGGATAAACTGATCGCCGAGCGCACGGGAATCCCCGTACATTTAGCTGATGAGCCCATTTCCTCCGTTGCCAAGGGTACGGGACAGGCACTAAAATCCATTCATTTATTGGAAGACAGTATGGAAAGTTCAAAACATGCTCAAAGAAGATAGGTTTTTTGCCGATAAGTAAATATAGGGAATGAATTATTCCGGGCACAGGAGTAACAGGGATGTATATGCCCTTCCCTCTGTGCCCTTATGTCTTTTTAAGGAGGCGTTTTATGTTTCGAGGACTGTATACCGCAACCTCATCCATGCAGGTAAGCGAACGGAAAATGGACGTAACATCGAACAATATGGCCAATGTCAACACCACAGGATTTAAACGGGACACGATGATTTCCGAATCCTTTCCCGAGGTACTGCTTCATAAAATCAACGGGGAACTTCCCAACCGGGCTCTGGGCCGGGATCAAACCGTGGAGGTGGAAATGGAAAACGGAGTGGTTACCCTGTCCACGGAAGGGGATTTTTTCTCTGTGGAAGGAGAGCTCGGCCGAAGTTATAACCGGTCGGTTCAGTTTACCGTAGACGAAGAAGGACATCTTCGAACCTTCAGTCGCCGCCCGAACGGGGAGTTAAACACCGCCAATGGAAATTACATATTAAATCAAAACGGAGCGCGGATTCAAATTGAGGGCATGACCCCGGAGAACATGGAGATTGATGAACAGGGACAGTTATTTGTCAACGGGGATCTTCAGGATAGTCTGATCCAACCGAGAAATCCCAATGTGATCGGAACCATCAACAGCGGCCTTCGTTTGGATAAAGTAGAGACCAACTTCCTGCAAGGGGGACTGGAAAACACGGAAAGCCCCATGCATATGGCCCTGGACGGGGAAGGATTTTTCGTGATCACCACTGAGGAGGGGGAAACCCTTTATACCCGGGACGGAGGATTCACCCTGAACAATGAAGGGCAGTTAGTCACCACCGAGGGGCATCTGGTCCAAGGGGAAGAAGGACCTATCACTCCGGGAGCCCAGGAATTTTTAATCGGCGAAGAGGGTCAGGTCATGATCGGGGACGCCGTGGTAAACCAGCTGAGTTTGGTGAACATTGAAAACCCGGAGTTTCTCGAAAAGTTTCAGGACAATTATTACCGCATGAACGAAGCCGAGGACCCTGAACTTGCCGCCTTTGAAGGAAAGGTCCTTCAGGGATATTTAGAGGGGTCCAACGTAAACACGGTGCGGGAGATGGCAGAGATGATTGCCAACTTCAGGAATTTCGAGTCCAATCAAAAGGTGGTATCCGCCTATGACGAGTTGCTGCAACGGGCGGTAAACGATATTGCCCGGTAGGTGATATTGTGCGGCAAATGATATTGTCCGATGGAAAATAAGCGGGGTCACCGTGCTTACAGTAAACGAGGTGGCTATGCTTACAGAAAGCAGGGTCGTCTTGTACGCAGAAAGCAGGATCGCCGCGTACGCAGAAAACAGAGTCTTGCAGTGGGTCATTCTACTATAGCAGGTTCCGCTGATGAGATGGATTAGACAAAAGAAAAGTTTAATAAAATTGAGTTAGACAAAATCGCGTTAGATAAAATGCGTTAGACAAAATCGCGCTAGATAAAATGCGTTAGATAAAATCGCGTTAGATAAAATCGCGTTAGATAAAGTTGCGTTAGATAAAGAGCTAAAGAAAGAAAAACATAGAAAAGCTAAACCGAGAAAAATTAGGAGAAGGAGATGGAATATGAGAGCGCTATCGACGGCAGCAACGGGGATGAAATCCCAACAAACCAATATCGATGTAATATCCAACAACCTGGCCAATATCAACACCACGGGATACAAACGGCAAAAAGCGGAATTTAAGGACTTGCTCTATGCCAACCTGCGAGGCGCCAATGTCAATGAAGCGGGGGAAGGGGAGCCCAACGGACTGGAAGTGGGCCACGGCGTGCGCCCCTCCTCCGTCAGTCGTTTTTTCACCCAAGGAACCTTGGAGCGAACGGAAAATCCCTTTGATCTGGCCCTGGACGGCCGGGGATTTTTCGGGATCGGCTCACCGGACGGAGAGCCGTTATATACCCGGGACGGAAGCTTTAAGTACAGCGCCGAAGGGGATGTGAACCGACTGGTAACCGCCAACGGTTATTCGGTGCTGGACGAAAACGATGATCCGATCTTTATCCCCGGGGATCTCCGGGAAATCATCGTTCAGGAAAACGGCTTGATCCAGGGTGTGGATGAAAACGGGGCTACCGTGGACGTGGCAACCCTGAAACTGGTGGACTTTATCAATCCTGAAGGCTTGGAGGCCCAAGGGGGAAACAACTACGCCGCCACAGTGGCCTCGGGGGGAGAAGCCCCGGTCCAGGAAGGTCCTCAAGGACTTTCGGTTCGGCAAAGCTTTTTAGAGGCTTCCAACGTCCAGGCTGTGGATGAAATGACACGGATGATCACCGCCCAGCGGGCCTATGAAACCAGCTCCAAGGCGGTACAGACCTCCGACGAGATGATGGGAATCGCCAACAATATGCGACGATAGGCAGTAACTGTAAAGAAAGATTTGGAACGGAGGGATGCAGTGGAAATTAATTATCAACCCTATATACCGGATCAAGGGACGAAATCCGTTGAAAAGCGGTTGCAAAATGTGGCTGCCGAGGACCAACAGGGAGAGCAGGAGGCTCTGAAAAAGGCCACGGAGGATTTTGAAGCCATCTTTTTAACGATGATGTTTAAGAATATGAGAAACACGGTTCCCGACGGAGGACTGGTGGAAAAAAGCTTCGGACGGGGAATCTACGAAGAAATGCAGGATGAAAAAATGGCGGAGGACATCTCCCAAAACGGGGGTGTCGGCCTTGCCAAGGAGCTTTATCAGCAATTGAGTCAACAACACGGCTATGATGATGCAGCGGCATCGGTTCAGGAGACCTCGCCCTTAGAAGGGGATAGAAAAGCCAACAAAGATCAGGAGTAAGAAGGAGGAAAAATTTATGGAACTGGATATTTTACAAATCAAAGAAGTACTGCCCCATCGCTATCCTTTTTTGCTGGTGGATAAGATTCGGGATTTGGAGCCGGGGAAAAAAGCGGTGGGCATTAAAAACGTGACCGCCAATGAGCCATTTTTCCAAGGGCATTTTCCGGAAAAACCCTTGATGCCCGGGGTACTCATGGTGGAAGCCTTAGCCCAGGTGGCGGGACTTACCTGCACCATTGAAGGGGATCAAAACAAGCTGGGAGTATTTACCGGCATTGATAAATGTAAGTTTCGAAGGCAAGTGGTTCCGGGAGACGTGTTAGAGCTCCATGTGGAGATCACCTCCTTTCGAAGGGGCATCGGAAAAGCGGAAGGAAAAGCTATGGTGGAGGGGGAATTAGCCTGTTCCTGTCAGTTATCCTTTGCGCTGGTGGATCGATAAAAAAATCCGGTCAATTTAAAGATTTTTTCTTGTTATAACTGATAAAAGCTTTCAAAGTATGTTATAATTATAAATAACGATTATATATGTAAAAATATATACAGTGGAATTTTTAACAAGCGAGCTACAGACTTTTTGATAAGGAACGACCTATCTCCTCCTTCTATAGGCCTTTTTTATAAGGGTCTATAGTTTTTTTTGGAAAGAATCCCGGGGAGAAATATGATATGATATAACCGAAAGGGAGGGATATTATGGATTTTTTTACAACCTTCTATCAGATTCTATCGCTTTTTATTCTGATTGCCGTGGGCTGGGGAGCATCCCGTCTAAAGCTTTTGGATCAACACTTTGTAAAAACCTTAAGCGTTTTTGTGATTAAAGTGACCTTGCCCGCCATGATCATTAAATCCATGCAATTTGACTTTTCCGTGGAAGTTTTGTGGGACAGCGCCTACATGTTTCTGGTGGGCATCGGTATGTATGCCCTGATGATAGCCCTTTCCTATGGGATTGTGAAATTCAGTGGCTTTACCGGGGCGAGGGCCAATGCCCTGCAATTTTTGATCATTTTTGGGAATGTGGGTTATATGGGCTATCCGGTGATGGCCTCCATATTCGGAGACGAAGGGGTGTTTTATACCGCCCTTTTCAATATTCCCTTTAACTTTTTAATGATGAGCCTGGGGGTTTATCTGATGACGCGAAAGAATTCCGGGGATTCCGAGGACGGAAAGGGACCCCTTGACGCCTCCCCTGGGGAAGAGAAATCTTTTAAAGGAAAACTCCGGCGGCTGAAAGTCCTGATCAACCCCGGTATTGTGGCGACCTTCACCGGTTTTACCCTGTTCCTCCTGTCCATAGAAATTCCCGGACCCCTATTTCGATCCATGGACATCCTGGGAGAGGCAACCACGCCCCTGGCCATGATAATCATCGGAGCCAATCTTTCCCGGGTGGCCCTGGGCAGTGTATTCCGGGAAAAAGCCCTGTACGGATTGGTCTTTCTGCGGCTGATTTTGATCCCTGCATTTTTATTCGGTCTCTTAACCCTGCTGGGGGTGGAAGGTTTTTTATTAAAGGTGCCGGTGCTGATATTCTCCATGCCCGCAGCGGCCAATGCCGTGGTTTTTGCGGTAATGTATGAAGGGGATGCGGACTTTGCGGCAAAGGGGGTTTTCTTTACCACTCTATGTTCCGGGGTGACCCTTCCGATCATCGCCTATATGTTACTGGGTTGAGGTCCTGTATCCTGCGGGATGGAGAGTCTATATGCTACTGGGTTGAAGGCCTGTATGCTGCTAGGCTGAGAGTCTATATCCTACTGGGCTGAGGTCCTGTATCCTGCTAGGTTGAGGGCGTGTATGTTGCTGGGTGCAGGATGAAAAGAAGGGCATAAAAAAACGCCCGGGACCGCCGAGCGTTAGGTTGACAAATAAAAGCACTAATTTAAGTGTTGGGTTCTTTTTTGATACTCTACAATCAATTCATCGATTCTGCAGCTAAGGAAATAAACCTCTTCCTTTGTTCCGTTTTCGGTTAAGTATTGATGCAGGGCAACTTTTAATCGTCGGATTTCCAGCTTCAAATCCTTGGTGGATAATTCTGCGATGCCGGTTTTCGTTGGAATTGCTAAATGCTTTAACAAAGGAAGCGCCTCCTTTTGGTGCTGCGTCTTGTAAGGATAGAAATCATCCTGATAAATATACCTATCCATTTAATAACAATATTTCTTGTATTAAGTATACACAAGGGAGACTTTCCGGTCAAGGTTCCTGTTCATTCAATATTTGACAATTTTCGACAAAACTTCAGGGGCGGGATGAGAACAATTCTTAGAAAAAATGCAAAATCAGTTGGAAACCACGGAATGTTTATGGTATAATAGTAAAACAGTTTCATAAAAGATTACCTTATCCAGAGCGGTGGAGGGACAGGCCCTTTGAAACCCGGCAACCATAGAAGTATGGTGCTAATTCCTGCAGAATGATTTCTGGGAGATAAGGAGAGTGGACCCTCTTCTTAGAAGAGGCTTTTTTCATGTTTGGAAACTTTTCTCAGGGAATTTTGGTAATATTTCCTTGGGGAATAAGACAAAAGTAGTATAAATTGTCGAAAAAAAGTTAAAAAAATATGAGAAAAGAACTATAATCCCCTGGAAGGTATCTGAAGCATCCATATAAAAATTCAAAAGGCTGTGTTTCGGTATAAAGGGTAGTAATGATTGCGCTTAAGAAGCACGGCATAGGAGGAGGAAGACTATGTATAAACGATTATTTACATCGGAGTCTGTTACGGAGGGGCATCCCGATAAAATTTGTGACCAAATTTCCGATGCGGTACTGGACGCCATATTAAAGCAAGACCCCGAGGCCCGGGTGGCCTGCGAGGTTGCGGTGACTACGGGATTGGTGCTTTTAATGGGGGAGATCACCACCACCTGCTATGTGGATATCCCGAAAATCGCTCGAAAAACCATCGAACGGATCGGCTACACCCGGGCGAAGTACGGATTTGATGCGGAAACCTGCGCCGTATTGACCTCCATTGACGAACAATCCCCGGATATTGCCATGGGGGTTAACGAGGCTTTTGAGCACCGGGAAAACCTGACCAAGGAAGATTTATATGAATCCATGGGGGCGGGAGACCAGGGAATCATGTTCGGATACGCATCCAATGAAACGGAAGAGTTGATGCCCCTGCCGATTTCCCTATCCCATAAGCTGGCCAAACGCTTAGCCGAGGTTCGTAAAACCGGAAAGCTAAATTACCTCCGTCCCGACGGAAAGACCCAGGTGACGGTGGAATATGAAGACGATCAGCCCAAAAGAATTCATACCGTGGTGGTTTCCACCCAGCATCACGAAGACGTGCCCCTAAAGCAGATTCGCGAGGACCTGATTCGGGATGTTGTACGAAAAGTGGTGCCGGTGGAACTCTTAGATGACAACACCAAGTTTTTAATCAATCCCACGGGGCGATTTGTTATCGGCGGACCTCTAGGAGATGCCGGCCTTACAGGACGGAAGATCATCGTAGACACCTACGGCGGCTTTTCCCGCCACGGCGGCGGTGCCTTCTCCGGGAAGGACGCCACCAAAGTGGACCGTTCCGGAAGCTACGCCGCCCGCTACGTGGCGAAAAACATCGTCGCCGCCGGCCTTGCGGATAAATGCGAAATCGAAATTGCCTACGCCATTGGTGTAGCCAACCCGGTATCCATTATGGTAGAGACCTTCGGCACCGGCAAGATTGCGGAATCCCGAATCGAAGAACTGATCGCCGAGCACTTTGATCTTCGTCCCCGGGCCATCATCGAAAACCTGGACCTGAAAAAACCAATCTATGAGCAAACCGCAGCCTACGGGCACTTCGGAAGGGACGATTTGGACCTTCCCTGGGAACGTACGGACAAAGCGGAAATACTGAAAAAGGCTTTAGAGGACAGCGGGACGGAGTAACTGTCCGCCGCTTACTAATCCCTTCCGGAAAGGAATTAGGATCATAGCCTAACGGCAAAAAGAACAGCGAAAGACACGGGGACGGAGTAATTGTCCGCTAGTGCCCGCGGACACGGAGACGAACTCACTGTCCCCTCCAAAAGAACACCGAAGAGGATGCAGAGAGACGTTGTCTTCCCAAAATCCTCGCGGTATAAAGTACCTGTGATCGTAAAATAGAAGATAGTGAATATGGGTAAAGATAAAAAGAGCCAAGGACAGCGAGACAGAGAAAGGGTTTTCCCTGAAGAAATAGGGGGAAGACAATTGCTCCGTCCCGCTGTCCTTTTTCTTCGTCCGCTGTCCTTTTTTTGTTGCTAAACCAGGGTAATTAACACGGGATTAAAATATATAATTCATACTTGACTTATCGGGATTCGTGCATTACAATGGTTTTACTTATTAATTAAACCTATAAATTTAGTCGGGATTAAACAAGGAATTCATTCAATGAGGTGAATATACATGTTGGAGATTCAAAATCTGCACAAAAGTTTCGGACAGGAAAAAGTCCTGGAAGGCTTGAATATAACCGTAAATAAAGGGGAGTTTCTCTCAATCCTCGGTCCCTCCGGTTGCGGAAAATCCACCCTGATTCATATGATTGCGGGACTGGAAAGCGTGAGCGGCGGCAAGATCCTTATGAAGGACCGGGAAGTAAAAGCTCCCGGGACGGACCGTATACTGGTCTTTCAAAGCGGAGCTCTTTTTCCCTGGCTCAATGTGAAAGATAATATTGCCTTTGGTCTTTCCAATGTGAAAGCCGATAAAAAATCCCAAGATCGGTTGGGGGATGGGAAGAGTAAAAAATCAAAAAAAGATAAATTCAGCGACGAAGAAAAAGAAGAGCGGGTAGAGGAACTGATGAAAAAAGTCCACCTTTACCGATTCAGAGATAAATTTCCTCACCAGTTATCCGGAGGGATGAAACAGCGGGTATCCATTGCCAGAAGCCTTGCCATGGATCCGGAAGTCCTGTTAATGGACGAGCCCTTCTCCGCATTGGATGAGCAGACCAAAATGGTCCTGCATGAAGAATTGCAGCGAATTTGGATGGATACGAAAAAAACCATCGTCTTCGTTACCCACAATATTCGGGAAGCGGTCAAGCTTTCGGACCGGGTACTGGTTATGGGGAGTCAGCCGGGGAAAATCATCAAAGATATCCCGATTCCCTACGCTCATCCGAGAAAGGTGACGGACCCCAATCTCGTGGAGATGGAAAAAGTCATCATGGAATCACTAAAGGATGAAATTGAAAAACGAAGGAAGGAGGAATTTGGCGATGGCTACCCTGTGGAAGCGAGTGGCGTTTTTAGCGGCCCTGATTATACTATGGGAGACGGTATTTAGACTCGGCATTTGGCCGGATTTTATGTTTCCCGGACCGGTGCAGGTGATAGAGACTTTAATTCGAGGCTTTAGCGAAGGGAACTATGTGCCGGCGCTTCTGAACAGCCTTCGACGATTATTTATCGGATATGTGATTGCAGTGATTCTTGGAACGATCATCGGGGTATTGATGGGACGGTTTAAGTCCCTGGAAGAAACCCTGGGCGTTGTAATCCTACCGCTGCAGTCAGTACCCAGTGTCGTTTGGCTCCCCTTAGCCCTTTTATGGTTCAGTATGGGAGAGGCGGCCATGATTTTTGTGGTCGTGATCGGCGGTCTTTGGAATATGATTATGAGTACCACCGCCGGCATTAAAGGGGTGGACCCGGTGCTGATTCAGTGCGGAAGAAACCTTGGCTTCGGGGGAGGGAAAATCTTTACGAAAGTGATCCTGCCGGCGGCCATTCCCAGTATGATTACGGGAATGCGTCTCGCCTGGGCATTCTGCTGGAGAGCCCTGATGGCGGCGGAGATCATCGGTACGGGACAAGGTCTTGGGCAAGTATTGATGTGGGGCCGGGACATGGGTAATATGAGTACCGTCATGGCGGTCATGTTTATCATCGCCGCAACGGGAATGATCTCCGACGGATTTGTCTTTAAGCGCTTGGAGAACCGAATTTACCAGCAGTGGGGACTGCTATAGGAAAGCAGAATCCGTAGCAATGCGTTAGAAAAAATCTACCCCGGCACTATGAATACCAGATTTCACTCCGGATAAGTATGAGCCCCGAAAGAGGCGCACTAAAACGCAAAAGAGGCGCACTAAAACGCAAAAGAGGCGCACTAAAACGCAAAAGAAGCACACTGAAACGCGAAAGAAGCACATTAATAAAGGTAACAATGCTACAAAAAATATATATCCCAAAGGATAAGGAGGCAAAACATGATTCAAGCAAACGGCAAGAACACAAGCTTTAAAAAGAAAGCGGTAAGAAACAAAGTTTTACTCGGAATTATAGCAGTTTTATTACTAGGGGTGTTGGCCGGTTGCGAGATCGGAGCCGCCTCGAAGGAAGAAGTGAATATCGGATACTTTCCCAATCTATCCCATGCCGGCGGTATTGTGGGTATGAGTGAAGGGATTTATCAAGACGCACTGGAAGATTACAACGTAAAGGAAATGACCTTTCCCAACGGATCCTTATTTATGGACTCCCTGTCCACGGGGCAAATTGATATTGGATTTGTGGGCCCCGGACCGGTACTGAACCGGTACCTGCAGGGGGGAGAAGTGGTCATTCTTGGGAACTCCACGAATGCAGGAAATGTGCTGGTTCTTCGGGAAGGGCTGGAATATAACGGGCCGGAAGATTTAGCGGGACTTACCATCGCCACCGCCTCCACCGGTTGCACCCACGATTTACTCCTTCGAAAAATGCTTGATGAAGAGGGAATGGCCGTGGAGGAAAACGGAGGAACCGTCAAACGGCTTCCCCAACGCCCGGCGACAAACATCGGTATGATGGAGCAAGGGCAAATTGACGGCGCTTTGGTGTCTGAACCCTGGGCCAGCATGATGGAAGCCCAAGGAGTAGGGGAAGTCGTTGTGGAATTTGACGAGGTACCCTGGGAAGGGGAAGTGCCGGCAACGGTGATCGCCGCCCGACGGGACTTTGTGGAAGAAAATCCTGATATTGTAGAAGCCTTTCTAAAGGCCCATGAAGAGAGTGTAGCCTTTGTGAATGAAAATGAAGAGGAAAGCATCGAAATCCTTCAATCAGAGATCAAAAGAATTACGGATCAGGAGCTGGAATTTGATACCCTGAAAAGTTCACTGAACCGAGTGGTCTTCACCCCGGATTTGGATCAGCAGGTGGTAACGGAATTTGCGGAGTTGTTAACGGATCTCGGCTTTGTAGACAGCGACCGGGATCTTCAGGATATATTCTGGGAGCGGTAAACAGTAACCGGTTAGCATACAGCCCTGACATTTAGCGAAGGCAGAATTAAAATCTCGGTAAATCTCGTTAATACTAAAATTCCCGGGTATAAATAACAGCATAGTGCGACAAGGAGAGGAAGGTCTTAAAGGCTGCTTAATGTAACAGGGCACTTTAAGGCCTTTTTCTTGAATGATACAGCTAAAATCAACAGGAAATGGAAATGTGGAAATGATAAGCTCTTAGAAAACTTGGGCATCAAGAGCGGATAATGAAAAAAAGGAGGCAATTCTATGATTTATCAAAGCATTACGGAGCTGGTGGGAAAAACCCCGGTGGTTCAACTGCAAAACCTGCCGAATCCGAAAGGGGCGAAGGTTTATGTAAAAGTTGAGTCCTTTAACCCTTCGGGGTCCATCAAGGACCGGCCGGCCCTGAATATGATCGAGGAGGCGGAAAAGCGGGGAGACTTAAAACCGAAGGGGACCATTATTGAGCCCACCTCGGGAAATACGGGGATCGGTATGGCTATGGTGGCGGCGGCAAAGGGTTACCGGTTGATCATTATCATGCCGGGAAACGCTACGAAGGAGCGGATCAGCATCCTAAAGGCCTACGGCGCCGAGGTCCACCTGACCCCGGAGGAACTGCGGATGAGCGGAAGTATCGATAAGGCAAAGGAACTCCTCGAGGAAATCCCGGGAAGTTATATGCCGAATCAATTTGCAAACCCCGATAACCCGAAGATCCATGAAACCACCACGGCGAAGGAAATTCTAGAGGACTTTCCCGAAGGCTTGGACGCTTTCGTGGCTACTGCCGGCACCGGGGGGACCATCAGCGGTACGGGAAAAGTGCTTCGTAAGCATTATCCGGATTTAAAAATCTACGTCGTCGAGGCCAAGGCCTCCCCGGTGATCGCCGGAGGGGAACCGGGCCCCCATAAAATCGTGGGCACCGGCCCGGGATTCATTCCCGAAACCCTGGATAGAAATATCTACGACGAAATTCTTCACATCACCGATGAAGAGGCTATTGAAACCACCAAACAGCTGGGACAGCAGGAGGGGATCCTTGCAGGGGTCTCCGCCGGCGCAGCCGTATACATGGCCCTGGAGAAGGCGAATACCCTGGGACCGGATCAAAAGGTCCTGGCCATGCTCCCCGACACCGGGGAGCGCTACCTCAGTATGGATCTGTTTTAAGAACACAGAGATGACAGCGGGACGGAGTTTTTGACACCCTCCAATAATTGGGGGATGACAAAAACTCCGTCCCGCTGTCATCTTTCATCCTTGATCTTCTCTTAACGTACAAATGTTTTCATGATATAATAATGAAATAATAAAAAACCAGGGGGTGAGGCTGTGTTAGAGCTGGAAGGAAGACTGCGGGACGTAATTTTTCAAAATGAATCCAACGGATATACGGTGGGGGTCTTAGAGACCAACGACGATGAAGAGATCACCGTGGTGGGGTATTTGCCCACGGTAAGAGAAGGGGAGTACGTCAAGGTAAAAGGCGACATTAAATTTCACGATACCTACGGAGAACAACTGGAAGTCAAGGAATACCGGCCTTCCGCCCCGACGACAGAGGATAGTATTCTTCATTACCTGGCCTCCGGCGTAATCAAAGGGATCGGCCGAAAGATGGCGGAGCGGATTGTGGACCAGTTCGGAACCGAGTCCTTAGAAGTGATTGAAAAAGAGCCGGAGCGTCTCCGGGAAGTATCCGGTGTGGGTAAGAAAAAGGCCCAGCAGATTATTGAGTCCTTCAAGGCCCAGAATCAGCTCCGGGAAATTATTCTGTTCCTGTCGAAATACGGCGTCACCCCGAACCTGGCGGTGAAGATCTATAAAAAATATAAGGAGCAGGCGATCCCCATGATTCAGGAGAATCCCTACCGCCTGGCGGAGGACATCTACGGCATCGGCTTTAAAGTGGCCGACGGCATTGCAAGCTCTATGGGCATAGCAAGGGATTCGGAGTACCGCCTCCATGCGGGGACGAATTATATCTTAAACCGGATCCATATGGAGGGGCATACTTATGCGCCAAAGGCGCAGCTGGTGCGGGAGACCAAGGGCCTACTGGGGTCGAAGGAGGAGCGGATCGAAGCCGCCATCGAAACCCTGGCCTTAAACGGAAAACTGCAGCTGGAACGTCTGGATGACGAGCTGATCGTCTACGCCATGGCCTATTACTATGCAGAGACCGGCGTGGCGAAAAAGGTGATTGAACTCTCGGAAGCGGAGCTGGAAGAGGTGACCATTAACCTTGAAGAAGAGATCGCCGACATCGAAGAGGAAGAGGATCTCGATTTAGCCAGCAATCAAAAAGAGGCGGTAAAGGAAGGGGTTCAAAACGGGATGCTGGTCATCACCGGAGGCCCCGGTACGGGAAAGACCACCACCCTCAATACCCTGATTAAACTCTTTGAAAAACTGGAGATGACCGTAACTCTGGGGGCGCCCACGGGAAGAGCCTCGAAGCGGATGACCGAGACCTCGGGGATGGAGGCGAAAACCATCCACCGACTGCTGGAAATCGGCTACAGCGAAGATGATAACTTAGGCATGATGTTTAACCGGGATGAAGACAATCCCCTAGAGTCCGACGTGCTGATTATTGATGAGGCCTCGATGATTGATATCACGTTGATGAACAGCTTCCTAAAAGCGGTGCAAAAAGGCACCCGGGTAGTTCTGGTGGGAGATATTGATCAGCTCCCCTCGGTAGGCCCCGGCAATGTGCTTCGGGATATCATCGACAGCGGCGTGGTGAAAGTGGTAAAACTCAATGAAATCTTTCGCCAGGCCAAGGAGAGCATGATCGTGGTTAATGCCCATAAAATCAACCAGGGACAGTATCCCCTGCTCAATAAAAAGGATAAGGACTTTTTCTTTATCACCAAACGGGAGAAGGAAGAGGTGCTGCACACCCTGTTGGATGTGGTGAAGTCCCGACTGCCCAATCATTACAAGTACTCCCCCACCTCGGATATTCAAGTGCTGACCCCGATGAAAAAAGGGGAAGTGGGAACCCTGAACCTGAACACCTCCCTGCAACAAAAGCTGAACCCGCCCCGGGGCGAGAAGAAGGAAAAGAAGATGAAGGATAAGATCTTTCGGGAGGGGGATAAGGTGATGCAGATTCGAAACAATTATTCCCTGAAGTGGGTCAACCACGACTCTAGCGCCTTTGAGTATAAAGGAGAAGGCGTATTTAACGGAGATATGGGATACATCGTAAGGATTGACCGGGAAAGCGAGGAGCTTGAAGTACACTTTGATGACAACAAAGAAGTGGTATACGACTTTACGAAGCTGGACGAGTTGGATCTCGCCTACGCCACCACCGTGCATAAATCCCAGGGCAGTGAGTTCTCGGTGATCGTCATGCCCGTCACCTGGGGCCCGCCGATGCTTCTTACCCGAAATCTCTTTTACACCGCCGTCACCCGAGCCAAGGAGCTGGTGGTCCTGATCGGTGAGGAGAAGTTTCTTAGAATGATGATTGACAACGATAAAATCATAACCCGCCACTCGGGCCTGGGCAGAAGGCTGTCCAAGTACCGGGAGGTCGTAAAAGGGTAAGGGAGCTACAAAAAGGGTAGGGCTTGTAAAAGGCTAAAGACTTGTAAATGACTAAGGGTTTGTAAATAGGCGAGGCCTCCATAAAAGGGCCTTACAAAAAAACAGAGGATCAGGAGGTCGGTGTAGTGGCTGAGAACCAGGAGTTGAAGAAAGCAGGAAGGGAGAAGTCCCTATTCAATCGATACCGGGAGGCCTTTATGGAGTTGCTGTTTCCCATGAACCTCTCCTGTCATATCTGTAAAAGACCCCTTTGGGAAAGGGAAGGAAGTATGACAAAGGAAGGAAGTTTTAGTGCGAAAGAAAGTTTACCAACTGTAAAAAGTTTGGGAACGGAGGGAAGTATGGCAAAGGAAGAAGACGGAAAAATCCTATCTGAGGATAAAGGCCGCCATTCCTTCGAAGCCTACCTATGCCCGAAATGCATCGACGAAATCCCCTGGATCGAGGCCCCCTACTGTGAAAAATGCTCCATTCCCCTGCAGGAGAGTCTCTTAGAAACCGTTCATTACGAAGAAGAAATCCTTCGCCCCCTGCCCCGACCGAAGAACCGCTGCGGCGAATGCATAGAAGATTCTCCTCTGGACCGGAATCTTTCCCTGTGCCTCTATGAAAAACCGATCAAAGGGGCGATTTACGCCTTTAAATACAGCGATAAAACCTATCTTGCCCGAATTTTCGCAATGATGATGGCGGAAAAACTCCAACAGCTTACCGCAAATGACCGGGACTTTGATCTTATTTTAAGCGTCCCTCTACATAAAAAACGCCTCCGCCGTCGCGGCTACAACCAAGCGGACCTACTGGCGAAGTATCTCTCCCAAGAACTGCAAATTCCCTATGACAGCAAAGCCCTATCCCGCGTGAAAAACACCCAAACCATGAATCAGCTCTCAAAATCCCAGCGATCACAAAACGTGGAAGACGCCTTTTTTATCGAAAAAAGTCGAATCCAAGCTAATCATATTCTGTTAATTGACGATATATATACTACAGGAGCTACGGCAAAATCCATTGCGGCGGTTATAAAAAAGCAGGGATCGGCTCGGATCACCATGATCAGCATCGCTCGGGTGGTACTGGGATAAGGATTAACTGTTTAGATCGGTGAAACAAATGGTATATAACTAAATAAATCAAGACCCCTCAATGGAAGCAATGAAACGATGGTAGGAAATAAGGCATCCCATGAAGCGTGATTATTCAAAATAAGGACAAAAGAATGGAGGAGTCATCATGGATCTGATCAATTGTAAAAAATGCGGCAGAGCTTTTGGCGACGACGGCAACGAATTTTGCTCAAGGTGTCGAGAGGATCCCGAAGCGGCCTATCGAAAAGTCAAGGATTACCTCTACGATCATCCGGGCGCTTCGGTGAATGATGTACATGAGGAAACCGGTGTCAGCGAACGCTTAATTCTACAGTTTTTACGGGAGGACCGGATCGAAATTCGGGAATCGGACAACACCTTCCTAGACTGTGAACGGTGCGGGGTATCCATTACCAGCGGACGATACTGCTCTGCATGCGCCGATGCCATCAAAAAAGGGTTCCAAAAAGCCCTGACCCCGAAGGAGAAGGAAGAAAAGAAAGCCAAGGAAGCAGTAAAAAACAACCGGATGTTTGCCGCCGAGCGCCATAAGAAAAACTAGGCGAGGCTAAGAGTCGAGGCTATGAATCGAGAAGTAAAAACTTCTTAAAAATTATCAAATAAACTAAAGAAGCACCAACACTCTACCGATAGTAGTAGTAAGAACGTAAAATTCGGGAAAGTGGAGGTGTTTTTTTCATGAAAATACACAATAATCCCAACGTCATGAAAGCCTTAAAACTATATGATAATCAAAAGACCGATAAAACCCAAAAGAGCGAAAAAGTAACCCAGAAAAAAGATCAACTGGAACTTTCGGAAAAAGCCCGGGACTTTCAAGTAGCCATGAAAGCCTTTCAAAAGCTTCCCGACATTCGAGAAGATAAGGTTACCAAGTATCAAGAACAAATCCGCTCCGGTTCCTATGAAGTTTCCGGCAAGGAAGTGTTGGATAAAATGATCCGGCAGGGAAAAATCGATCAAAAAATCTAAATCCATTTTGAGGTGAATAACGTTGGCAAAGTCCTTAGAACAGTTAAAAGCGAGTTTGATAAAAGAAAAGGAAATGTACGATGGGGTCCTAAAGCTTTCCAAGGAAAAACAGGACCTCATTGTTAAGGGAAAGGTAAAGGAAATTGAAGCGCTGACCCAAAAAGAGCAGGTGTTTATTAAGCATATGGGCACCTTCGAAAAAATCCGCCGGTCGATCTTCACCAACGCCTCCAAGGAGCTAAACATTCGGGAAGTGGATAACGTCTCGGAACTCCTGTTATTTATCGATGAGGAAGAAGGAAAGGAAATCGACGGCCTTCGGGATGAGATTTTAGACACCATAAAAGCGCTGAAGGAAGTCAACGAGGAAAACGAATCCCTGATCAAAAAGAGTTTGGAGTACATCGATTTTAATAAAGAGCTGATTGCCTCCATTCAACAGGAAGGGCCCCAAAACAACGACTACACCGAAAAGGCCTCGGAGCGAAGCAAATCCAATAAAAGCATACTGGATATGAAAATTTAAGAAAGCGAGGAATCACCATGCGATCAACCTTTCTAGGATTTAACGCGGCCCGGTCGGGACTTTTTTCTTCCCAACGGGCTTTAGATATTACCGGACATAACATCGCCAATGCCAATACCGAAGGCTACTCTAGGCAACGACTGGAGCAAAGCTCCAGCATTTCCATGAAACTGCAGGGGGGCCAGGGGATGCTGGGTACCGGGGTGGACACCAAGGAAATCCAGCAAATCCGAAACGAATTCATCGACCATCAGCTCCGTCAGGAAAACACGGATCTCGGTTACTGGGGGGCCCGAGCCGAAGGCCTGGAGATGCTGGAGATGATCCTAAACGAGCCCTCGGATACGGGGATTACCGAGGTGATGGACGACTTTTTCTACGCCGTGGATACCCTGGCGAAAAATCCCGGGGACAGCGACATCACCGTACGGGCCCAGGTCCGGGAAGAGGCCATTGCCTTTACCAAGACTCTGAATCATCTGTACAGTCAAATGGAGCAAAACGTCCGGAATACCGATGATGAAATCAACAACACGGTAACGGAGATCAATGATTTGACCAAAGGAATTTCACGGCTCAACAAACAGATCTATACCCTGGAATCCGACGGATCCAATGCCAATGACCTTCGAGACGATCGAAACGTAATGCTGGATGAACTGTCGAAACTGGCGGATGTCCGGGTGTCTGAGTACACCGAAAAGATCGTGGGCAGCGAAGAGGGTGCGGGAAAGAAAATGATGATCGAGATCAACGGACGCCCCTTAGTGGACCACGATACAGCCTATGCCATTGAAACCGAAGAGACCTACTCCGATATTTACGATGGCGATAATCCCGAGGCGGAAATTCCCATTACCCAACTGACCTGGGCGGGAAGAGAAGAGCTGACCGGGGATTTGGGCGGGGAGCTGCAAGCCCTAGTGGACCTACGGGATGGGGACAGCGCCGGAGAGAAGGGCTATCCCTACTATATGAAAGAACTGAACACCTTCGCCCAAACCTTCGCCAAGGAAGTTAATGAACTACATAGCCGGGGGTACGGACTGGGAAGTGATGTGTTAGAGGATGAGAACGGCAATCCCGTTCAAGAGGACGGCGCCGGTTATTTAATGTTTACCCGGGATAATGAAAATTCCATTGATCTCTATGAGGACGGAGAAGTCAACTACAAAGAAATTAACGCCCGAAACATCAGCATATCCGCCGATGTGGACGAGGACTTAAACCGCATCGCCACCTCTCTCGACGGCAGTCAGGGGGACGCCTCCATCGCCGAGCAGATCGGACAGATGCGAAACGACCGAACAATGTTTCAGGAGGGAAAACCCGAGGACTTTATGAAAGCCCTGATCGGAAACCTGGGTGTGGACGCCAAGGAAGCCAATCGAAACCGGGACAATCAGGAAGGCCTGGTGGGCATGCTGGATTATAAACGGGAATCCATTATGGGGGTTTCCATGGATGAGGAAATGTCCAATATGATTAAATTTCAACACGCCTACAACGCCTCGGCGAGAATGATGACCACTATGGACGAAATGTTGGACGTGGTCATAAATAGACTGGGCACCGTAGGAAGATAGGAGGGAAACCATGCGTATAACCAATAATATGATGATCAACAATATGAATCGAAACCTGAACCGAAATCTGATGAACATGGATCAGCGACAAAACCAAATCGCCACAGGGAAACGAATTCACCGACCCTCCGACGATCCCATCGGCACCACCCGGATCATGCAGTTAAAATCTCATACCCGGCAGTTGGACCAAAACCACTCCGCCGCCGAGGACGCCCTATCCTGGATGAACACCACGGAGTCCGTGGCCAACCAATACGTAGACGCCCTACAGCGTTCAAGAGAGCTGACGGTACAGGCGGCCAACGGATCCTTAACCCAGTCGGAGACCAAGAAAATTCAACAGGAAATCAGTGAAATCAAAGAGCATATCATCGGCCTCGGAAATACCAGCCACGGGGGAAAACATATTTTCTCAGGAAAAGAGATTGACAAGCACCTGTTAAATGATGACGGGTCCTATAACGATGCCGTTCATCAAAAACTCCTGGAGGATTCGGGACTGATTGATGATCAAATCAAGTACGCCATCGGGATGAATGAGACGATTCCCATTAACCTCACCGGGCTGGAGATGTTTGAGGATCAGGGAGCCTTGACGGAGTGGTCGGAGACCATGAGTTTGCCGGAGGAATTAGGAGAAGGTAATGCATCGACCGTAGAATTAATGGGAATGACACTCAATATTGAGGTCACTGAGGCGAATTTTATAGATGGAGAGGGGAACACTTTACAGGATGATGCTGGTAATGAAATAAGATACAAAGGGGGATCTTTTGTTGATGAAGACGGCGAAGATTTTACCCCAATAGTTAATGGTGAAGAAATATCGGATACAAGTGATTTATCGGAAGACGCAGAACAAACTCCTGTTTCGTTTACAAGCACTTTAGGTTATCGATCGTTAGATGAAGATGGTGAGGAACAGTATACTGTTTTTGATATTCCGGACTTGGATTTAGAGGATCTATCAAAAGGCGAGACCTTTGGTGCGATGGAGGATATTCAAGGGATCATTCAACTTGTAACAAACCCTGCCCCAAGTGAAATGTCCGAGGAGGATGCTGAAGAACATAATGACCGCCTTCAAGATATGAACCAAGCCTTCATCCAACAGCAAATGCTTAAGGCAAATCCCGGCGCCGAAGAGGATATCAATCCTGAAAACATTGAAAACTTCCTAAACGGTAACGAAAACTCCTTTCTATACGAAGGGAAACGCATTTACCGATTGGAAAACTTTAATTTTGAAACCACCGGGGTAAGCAGCGACAACCTACAGGAGAATAAAGAAACGGGCTACCAAAAGAAAATCGCTTTTTCCGCTAGTCCGAAAAAGCCCGGGGTGATGCAGATGCTGGACCGGGTAGAGAAAAATTTGTTAGAGGGGAATCAGGAAGCCCTCAGTGAAGATTTGGATGACTTTGATCGCTTCTTGGATGTGGCCTTAACCGCAAGGTCCACCCTAGGGGCACGGGTAAACCGGGGGACCTTGGTACGGGACCGTATCGAGACGGATACCATCAATTTCCGGGAACAGCTCTCCAATGTGGAGGACGTGGATATGGCGGAGACCATCACCAAGCTAATGAACGAAGAAAACGTATACCGAGCCTCCCTTTCTGTGGGGGCAAGGATTGTTCAGCCAACACTAATCGACTTTTTGAGGTAACTCAAAAAGTCTTTTTTCTAAGAGGGTGAAAACATGAGTCTAACCATTGATTTTAAACTATCCCAAATCGGGATCAACTCCGAAATCGGAAATTTTAATATTCAAAACCCCAGCCCACGAGTGGACATCCAAAGCCGTCAGCCGAGGTTGGAGTTGGATATTCAACAGCCCAGCGTGGTATTAGATCAAAGCGCCCCCAAGGAAGAAATCGGCGTCAAAAACCCCATGGGCCTTGCCTATGAATACGCCGGGAAAGGACGGCAAGCTGCCGCTCGGGGAACCGCCCGGATTGTCCGGGAAGGGGAGCAGCTTCGGGACCATCATAAAGGGGGCTCCGTGGAACAAATCGCCAAGGGAAAGAAGTTTAATAAGGAGCGGGGCTACAATGTGGAACTGATGCCAAAATCCATGGTCAAGGTGGACCTACACCGGGGGCGGACCGATGTGAATCTGCAAGCGGGGGAGGTAACGGTTTCCGCCAATAACCAGCCCCTAAATATGCAGTTTCAGCGGGGGAACCACCAAACCTATCTGCTGGAAAAAGGCTACTTCGAAGTCAACTACACCGGAGCGCGACTGAATCGTTTGATAGGCTAAGGCAGTAAAGAAACTGAAGTCCTGAGATGAGCGCCGAAATAGCATGTTTAATTACCAGAAATAAGGGATATAAAATAGAAAGTATGAAAACTAAGGAGGTAGACCATGAAGCTAGAAACCAAGCACTTTGGAACCATTGAAGTAGATGAGGAAAACATCATCACCTTTCCCGACGGCATCCCCGGTTTTGAAGAGGAAACGGAGTTTACCATCATTCAAAATCCTGACGAGAACTTACCCTTTCACTGGCTGCAGGCGGTAAAGAAGGGGGAGTTGGCCTTTGTGATTATGAACCCCTTTATTTTTCGACCGGACTACGACATTCACTTACCGAAGGGGGCTTTGGAGAAACTGAACATCGAGGATAAAGAGCAGATTTCCCTTTGGACCATCGTCCGGGTACCGGAAAAGGTGGAGGAGATGACCGCCAACCTTTCGGCGCCGATTGTGATCAACAACGAGGAAAAACTGGGAAAGCAGGTGGCCCTGGAGAACAGCCCCTACGGAAAGCGCCATCAAGTGCTTAAGGAGTTAAGGGAAAGTCAAAATAACGCCCAAGCATCCCCCAAAGAAGCATCCGAAGGAGGGGTATAATGTTAATTCTTACAAGAAAGCTGGATGAAAGCATTATGCTGGGAAAGGATATAGAAATTAAGGTCCTGGGCATTGAGGACGGCAAAGTGAAACTCGGCATCGACGCTCCCAGAGACGTAGACATTTTCCGTAAGGAAATTTACATGGAAATTGAGGCCGAGAACAAAGAGGCCGCCAGTGATGGGAAGGACTTAGAAAGTCTGAAGGATCTGTTTAAAAAGTAAAACAGGGGATCATTGAAGAAGCTACATCAGCAACATAGTAAAAAACTACGAAAAAAATTAGCATTACCCCTAAAGTCCCTAGGGATTATACCGATAATTATTAATAAGCAAGGAAAAACCTCTTACCCAACCGATGGCCACGGGGTGGAAGAGTTCATTTCTTAAAGCATTACGTCTAGACGGAAAACACAAAGTACTTAAGGAAGAAACAAAAAGTAACATCCCTGTATCACCTACCCAAGGGTATAGGTTCGGCATCAATCTTTTACCGGTAAAACCCTACAAGGGGCGGGAGCCTAAACATCCAAGCAAATTGGCAAGGATGCCAAAAACAAAAATTTCAAGGAGGAATTACAAATGAGAATTAATAACAATCTAATGGCAATGAACACCCATCGTCAGTTGGGTAATGCACAACAAGCAGGTGCTAACTCAATGGAAAAACTATCTTCCGGTATGCGAATCAACCGAGCGGGAGACGACGCAGCGGGACTTTCTATCAGTGAAAAGATGAGAGGACAAATTCGAGGACTTAACCAAGCTTCTAGAAACTCTCAAGATGGTATTTCTATGATTCAAACCGCTGAGGGTGCACTTGACGAAACCCATAATATTCTACAACGTATGCGTGAATTAACAGTGCAAGCTGGTAATGAGACAAATGCAGAGGCTGATTTAGAAGCTATCCAGAATGAAATAAATGAACTAACAGAAGAGATAGATGGTATCGCGGCACGTACTGAATTCAACGGCAAAAATTTGATGGATGGAACTTTTGCTCCAGTGGGTGGCTTTGATAGTGAAGGAGATAATATCGGAGAGGATGACGCTGAATCAGTGATTCTGCAAATTGGTGCAAATGGAGATCAGAACTTAGCAATAAATATTGGGAATATGAGCACTGAAGCACTGGGAACGTTAAATGACGGTGATGATGACCTTGAACTTTCAATTGATGATATTAAAGTAACAGATGGTGATTTCCGTGCATTTGAAGATGATGGTGATCCTAAAGCGATGCATTTTGATAACCAACTAGAAGCAATTGATAATGCAATTGGACAAGTATCTTCTCAACGATCCGAACTTGGAGCCAACCAAAATCGACTAGAGCACACAATTTCAAACTTAGATAACGCTGGAGAGAACTTACAAGCAGCAGAATCTCGAATCAGAGACGTAGATATGGCCCAAGAAATGATGGAAATGACCAAGCAAAACATTCTACAACAAGCTTCTAATGCGATGTTGGCTCAAGCGAATAACGCCCCTCAGTCTATACTTCAATTACTAGGGTAGCATTATTTGAAGGGTCCCTTAAGGGGTAACTCTTAAGTGATATCGGGTGAATTGCTGGAACTTCCTAAAGCTATGCTTCCTACAACGGAATTCGAAAGAATAAACGTGACAGGTCAAAAAAAGTGTGGATTGGATAATCAGCAGCCAAGCTCCTGTACCGAAAGGTTGGAGAAGGTTCAACGACTAGGATATACGACCGTAAGGCAAAGAGGAATACTATATTTTGCTAGGTTATGAAATCCATAGGATCAGAGGTGGTCCGAAGTGCCCGACAAGCGGTGAATTATTCATCGGTTGAAGATATAGTCTGGCAAGTAGTGAAAGCTATTTGATGGTCCGCAAGCAAACCAAGCACCTCAATCAGTACTTCAATTATTAGGTTAATTAAAAACATCAGTCTTTTAAACGGATTAGCTTATACATCCTAGGTTAAGTTAATTGTGAAAAAGCTAAAAAAGGGTCAGGGGATTATTTCCTCTGGCTCTTTTAAATATGATGACCATTAATAAAAGAATAAGCAAACTAATTCATCTAGACCTATATGCACTTCGTCCTTAGAATTTTTTTGAGGCTGAATGCTTTTAAAAGGGCATACCTTTTTTTATTGGGTTTGTGGGTCAATAAACGGAAAGAGAAAGTAAGCGACAGCTTAGTCTTGATGTTAATGCTTTTTAATCGGTATCCAGTCGGTATATTTAGCGTATTATGATTGAATATTTAATACATAGTAACATATAAGAGATCAGACCTCATTTTCCTGATATACACTTACAGAATTTGTATCAGAAACTGATTTAATATTGGAATGTGCATTAAAAAGTTTAGAATCTACATAATAAATTTATTAGGGGTGAAAAAATGGAAAGAGAAAGAAAAATTAAAGATGGCATTTTGAAATTTATTCATCAAGGAAACATAAAGGAAGCCGAAAAAATACTTCGAAAATATGAGGAAGCACAACAAGATGATCCGGATATTTTCAATCTTAAAAGTATGATTAAGGTTGGGCAAGGAGAACAGGATAAGGCGGAAAAAATACTGTTGGAAGGTATAGAATTACATCCTGGTAACTTTGATATGGTTATGAACCTTGCTTTTTTAGTAGAGGGACAAGATAGATCCTTGTACGCATTAGATCTCTACACAAAAGCCTACTATTTAACCGGGAATAATAAAGAAAAGAATGAGGCGGAAACTGCAATTAAAAGCCTGAAAGATCTACTCAACGCACGTGTAAAGGCGTTTGAAAATAAAGAAGACGAGCCAGTAAACAAGTATCCCGTTGGAAAAGAGGCAACAAAAGACTCTTTGGTTCTGGATGTGGAGATTGATAAATGCGTAGATTTTTATAATTTCAACTATGGTAAAAAAGGATGGAACCCCTATATAGAAACGATCAGAGAAAGGATCGAAAATCCGGAATCAAAATATATAGGATCAGCCCTATACAATTTTTTCAGATTATTTCGACCAAAGAATTTACAAGAAGTGCTCTTTGGAGAAATAAGGAAAAATTTAGAACCGATAGCTCACTCTTGGATTAGTATGCCCTGGGGGGATTATGCATTTTCTAAAAGATATAATCAGATAAAAGTAAGGGAATATCCTTTCTTTGGCCTCTGTACCGATAAGGTCGGAGATGTAACGAGAGAGGGTTTGTGGAATCACTATAAACTAGTACAGGAAATAGGGTATCATCCTGAGACATTCAGCAATGATTATATCAAAGGCTACTTGCTTAAATCAAAAGAAGATTATCGTTTTGTCGTATGCGAAGGACATCACCGGGTAGCGGCACTTGCTGTGGGAGGATATAAAAAAATACGTTGTCACTTGTTGAATGAGAAAAATGCACCAAAAGTTGTGGATATTAAAGACATTAATAAGTGGGGAATGGTCAAGAGTAAAAAGTATACTCGGGAAGTGGCAAAGCAGGTATTCACCTCGTTTTTTACTAATAATGGTAGGGAAAGAGCCATAGAAGCAGATTTATTATGTGACAACCTAGATCCAGAAAAAGAAGAAGCATTTAAAAAGCTTGGTGTTAATCTTAAAGATCGTCTTAATGTAAAGTTTTATAATGCAGGGTTACTAAATAAAACAGATGAGGCTTTTGTTAATGGTGTTAAGGAATACTGGCAAAAACATTACAATAGAAAGATTGATCCTGGATTCCATCTAGCTTATATGAATCTTACGGGGAAGAAAGAACCTAGGTTAATTCCTCATAGGATAATGAGAGGAGAAATTATACCACTTTCAAACCATAAAGGAATGGAAAGCATTGGTTACAGAGATAAAAACATCTATGATAAATTGATACCCACATCCCGGTCCCCTAAAAATGTATTAAAAAGGGTTTGTAGCAAATACTTTGATGCTAGCAATAATTGCCTTGACCAAGAAGAAGCTTATAAAATAGTAACAGCTTCTAAGAAAGATTTGATCATAAAGCCTAGTACTACTAACGATGGAATAGGGATAGCCAAACTAGTGATTCAAGGTGGACATATATATCTTGGAGGGAAAATCGTAAAAATGGCAGAGATTGAAAAGGAATGGGGATCCGATTTTATTATTCAAGAAGTAGTTGAACAGCATTCAGTAATGGCGAAACCCCACCCAGCTTCTGTGAATACATTGAGAATGGTAACCTATCGATGGAAACATGAAATAAAAAATCTTTTAACAGTTGCTCGATTTGGAGCAGGAAATGATATAAAGGATAATGATGCTTCTGGGGCAGTGAGTTGTGGTATTAGTAATTCTGGGGAGTTTTTAAATTACGCTATGGATAAAAAAGCTAATGTTTATACCCATCATCCAACAACAAATTACTGTTTTGCTGACCATGCAAAAGTACCTAATTATGAACAATTTAAAAAGTTTGTTAGGGATCTACATAAAGAGGTCCTTCATCATGATTATATTTGTTGGGATATCGTTGTTGGCGTAGATGGTCAACCAATTTTTCTTGAACTAAACTTTTGGGGGAATTTATGGGCGTATCAGATGAGGTCTGAAACACCTTTTTTTGGAGAATTTACAGAAGAATTACTGGAATACATGAAAAATAAGAAAGAAAATATAAATAATTAAGAAATACGTTTTTGGAAATATAACAGAAGACGTACTTGAACATGTGAAAAACCAGCGAGAAAAGGATGATCATAGAATTTTCACCCTTTGACATTGTATCACTCCTTTGATTTTTTTACTTCCGATTTTTTTAGGCAGTTAATTATGCTAAAGTTTTGCCAAAGTGCAATAGGAAATTTGGAAAACTCGAACTGCTTCGGAAACCGAAACATTGCTAAGGCCAGTGTGCAAAACACCATGACGCCTTAGAAAAAATGGTAGCCACTAGGATTCCCAGATTTCTTATGGAACTGAGGGAAGAACCGGGACCAAAAGTTTTTCGATTATTATGGCCGACTCCGGAAGGAAGGTGGTGGAGTTTCCGCCAAAGGCCGCTATGGAAATTGCAGAGGGATCATGGTTGACTCCCGAGGTTTTTGCTAGATAAAACTTAAGGCTCTGTTACAAATCCCTTCCTCGGGGTAAATATCAATTAAATATAAAAAATACTATTGATTGAATAAATCGAAGGAGGAGTTTACCATGAAAAAAAGAAGGATCATTGTTTTATTATTGGTACTAATGATGGTATTGGTATTATCTGCTTGCGGAAATGGTGATAACGGTGGGTATGGATATGAGAACGGAGAAGAAAACGGTGCAGAAGAAAACGGTGCAGAAGAACCCGGTGAGGATGAAGCTGTGGAGGATGAGGCCGCGGAAGAAGACCTTCCAGTGATGACCCTGGAAGAGCTGTCGGATAATGACGGTCGGGACGGCGCTAATGCCTATGTTTTGGTAGAGGGCATCGTGTACGATGTTACGGATTCCCCTCGATGGGAGGGAGGAAATCATAACGGCAACCAGGCGGGTCAAGACTTAACTGATGAGATATTGGGTGACTCTCCCCATGGTAGAAGTGTGCTGGATCGTTTTGAAGCCATCGGAAGAATTGAAGAGTAGTTATTAGTTGCAGTTAGGAAAAAGGCCTCTGAAAAGGGGTTTTTTTTATGGGAAAGTGTCCTAAACGTGAAGGAATTTCTTCGAAAAGCTAAAGATTTTGTCGGATAGTGTCGATAATAATTGATAACATTTAAGACCTGATTGGATTCCCTTTCAAAGGCAAATGTGCTAGACGTTTCATTGCTTGGAGTTATGGAAAGTGATAAAATGGAAAACTGCAAAAGGTTCCTTGAAATCAGCCGGTATAAAACACAATAAGCCCCGGGGCGAAGGCAGAAAGGTCGTAGATACTTTGAAAAAACAATGGGTAAAGGATTACCATGCATTTAAGATGATGCTAGAAGGAGCCAAGGATGGCTTATGGTTTTGGGATTTGAAAAAAGATATTTACCAGGTGACGTTTCAGGATATGGAAATCATCCCTAAGGAAATCAAGCTGGGGGAGGAGTCTGTGGACAGTTGGAAGGATTTAATACATCCCGAGGACATTGCCTTGGTAAATGAAAATATTGAAAGCTTTTTAAAACACGGCGAGGGGATTTATGAGAACACCTTCCGGATAAAGGGAAAGAATGATAAATACCACTGGATTTACAGCCGGGGGGTGGGAAAAACCGACGAAGAGGGGAACATTATCCAACTGGCAGGATCCCATACGGATATCACCCAGCAGGTGGAGCTGAATGATAAGCTCTTTAAAATGGCTTATTACGATGCCTTAACAGAACTCCCCAATGGACAGAAGGCGAGAAACCATTTTACCGACATCATAAACGGCTACGAAAGTTGGGAGGAAACCTCCCTTGCATTTATCTATGTGGATATCGATCATTTCAGCTACATTAACAACACCCGAGGCTATGAAGAGGGCAATCAAGTGCTTCGGGAGATGGCGGATTTTCTTCGGGTAGTGCTGGGGTCTAAAGTATTTGTAGCCCGGGTCAGTGCCGATGAATTTGTTATCATTCTGGAAAATTACTGGAATGAGGCTGTTCTTCGGGAAAAAATTCAAAGGTATATTAAAACCTTCGGAAAGACCAAGTTCGGAAGAGCAAAGGATCTGTCCCTGACCTGCACGGTGGGGGTGGCCATTTATCCGAAGAATGGTATGGATTATGATTCCTTAATTCAGCGGGCCAACATTGCCCTTTATAGTGCGAAGAAAAACGGCAAAAATCAATGCATGTTTTATAAGGAAGAGATGAGCGAAAAGGCTTACCGCTTGATTGATCAGATGCAGCAGATCAAAAAAGGGATTGAGAACGAGGAGTTTCATATGGTCTATCAGCCCATTGTGGAGGTTCCTCAGGGTATGATTCAAGGCCTAGAGGCCCTCATTCGATGGAACCATCCCTTTCGGGGCTTTGTGTCCCCGGGAGAGTTCATTCCTGTGGCCGAGGAGTCAAAGCAAATTGTGGCTATTGAACGCTGGATATTAGAGGAGGTCCACCGGCAATGCGCTCAGTGGAAAAAGGAAGAAGTGATGCCGGAGTTTATCTCCATTAACCTTTCTGGACGGGGATTGATCGAAATCAACCTGATTGAGACCCTGAGGGATTTGGGTCGGCGCTACGAAATTTTCCCCGAGGAAATCGAGTTAGAAATCACGGAAACCGCGGTGATGAACTGCATGAATCGGGCGGTGGAAGTGTTAGAGCAACTAAAAGCCCTCGGATATCGCCTGGCCTTAGACGATTTCGGCACCGGCTACTCCTCCCTAAACTATCTGAATCAGCTTCCCTTTGATCGGGTAAAGCTAGACCGAAGTTTTATCAACGACATCGACTGCAGCGAACGGCAGCAGTTTATCGTAAAGGCCATCATCACCCTCTGCCATAACCTGGAAACCGAGGTTATCGCCGAAGGGGTGGAACGGGAAACCCAGCAGGTGATCCTCGAAAAAATGCATTGCAACTACATCCAGGGCTACCTCCACGGCCGTCCAGAGAAAAGCATAAGGGGACGGAGGTATTTGAGTCACACCTCATTGTCTACAACCCAGTAATGGAGTGGATTTCTACTAAAATAGGGAAAGGCCGAATTAGCGTAGTATTTCCCACTGTCAAGAATTATAACAGATAGCAAGTATTTGTATTGACTGGATAAACCCGGTGTATGTAATGACTGCATAGTATCGCTCCATGTATTTACTATATAAACCCGTTGCATGCATTAGCTATGGAACCCTAAGTATTAATTAACTGGATAAACCCGGTGCCTATAATAGGGTAGCCGCCTAGCCTATACCCGGAAGATAAACGAAGGGCAAATAATTCAGAAAGCAGGTGTGTTGATGGACCCACGAATTGAAAACTTTAACAACGAAGAAATCGCCGTATTGAACCATGTATTAGAACTGCTATCCACCATGGAGCAGGGAATGGACTACACCCGGGAAAAGCTACAGAAAGGACAGTCGGAGGCCTGCATCGGGATGCTCGGAAACGTAATCGAAGCCTTTGAAGGGGTGGAGGAATCCATCCTGCCCCTGTTGAATAAGCTGGAAGCCCCGGGATATATGAAAAAGCATGACCGCCTGAAAGAAGCCTTCGCTGAAATGGTGGAGGAGTATGAAAACAACCAAGGCGCTGAGGCCCATGCATTGATGGAGGATTCTTTATATCCTGCCTTTATCCAGTGGAAAGAGGAGCTGGAAGAAAATCTGCGACCCCTGACTGCCTCCTAAGGGCGGCGGCCAGGGCTTGTTGAAAGCTACTTTTGCAGATCGTTGAAACTTAGCCCGACATCGTTAAAACTTAGTCAAATCAAAGGATGGATGGGTATTGTTAAAATATCTTAACATTGCATAAACTCCTTTACTTAATAATACCCCTGTGATACTATTGTTTTAGTGCAGAAAAACCCATACATACCTATAGTTATGACAGGAGATCCGGAGTGTCAACTATATTAACACACAGCGAGCTTTGCTTCTGGTGTTTTATAGTTGATGTTTTTTTGCGCGAATTAAAGGATTTATTCAAATTATAAGGAGGAAAGATAATGAAAAAACGGAACAAGAAAGTTTTGGCAGGAATTGTAGTAATGATCGTTGCAATGCTAGCTTTTGTAGGGTGTGGCGACGATGAAACCGCCGAGGCGGAAGATTTTGAACTGACCTTACGACTGAGTCACGTATTTTCCCCGGAAGAACAGTTAACGAAATCCATGGATTTAGTAGCGGACCGAATTCGGGAGGAAACCGATGGAGCCATTGACATCCAAACCTTCCCTCAAGGTCAAATTGCGGTGTACAAAGACGGCGTTGAGCAGGTGGTTCGTGGAGCGGACTTTATTTCCGTAGAGGACCCTTCCTACATCGGAGATTATGTACCGGACTTTACCGCTATGGTAGGGCCTATGCTTTATAACTCCTATGATGAGTATGTGCAGATGACGGATACCGAACTGGTAGCGGATATGAAGGAAAAAGCGGAGGAAGAGGGCATTAAAATTCTTTCCTTGGACTATGTATTCGGATTTAGAAACGTTATTACCGACGAAGTAATTGAAACCCCGGAAGACTTGGAAGGACTTCGAATTCGAGTGCCGGGAAGTCAACTGTTCGTAGATACCTTAAACGCCATGGGGGCGATTGCAGATCCTCTGCCTTGGGGAGAGACCATCTCTGCTATGCAGCAAGGGGTTGTAGACGGTATTGAAGGATCGGAATTTACCAATATCGGAAACAGCATTTACGAAGTGAAACAAAACGTGGCCTTAACCCGACACTTTTTAGGTGCCGCCGGCGTATACATCTCTACAGATGTGTGGGACAGCATTCCTGAAGAATACCAGGTAATTATTCAAGAGGAATTTGATTACGGTGCGGTTGAAATGGTGGAGATCCTTGAAAATGAGCACGCGGATGTGGTAGCGGAGCTTGAGGGTCATGGTGTGGAGTTTAATGAAGTGGATACGGAAGCCTTTGTAGAGGCGACGGCTCATATCTACGATGAGTTTCCGGGACTTACACCGGGAATCTTTGATATGCTTCAAGAGGAATTAGAAGAGATTCGACAGGGTAACTAAAGAATCCGAGGTAATGGAGGATTGAAAGACAAGTGGGAATTGTGTATGCGGTCTTGAAACAGTTCCCGCTTTATCTTTTTTAAGGAGTGGTGAAGAGCTTGAAAAAGTTTATTAGAAATTTTGAAGAAATTGTAAGCGGAACCTTTATTAGTATTACCATTTTAATCGTTATTTCGAGAGTGATTATGCGGTACTTTTTTAACACCGGATTTTACTGGGCGGAGGAAGTGGCTACATATAGTTTTGTATGGAGTGTCTTTATCGGAGCCAGTGCCTGTTATAAACACAATATGCATATCGGGATCGATCTTTTAACCAAGGTGGCCCCGATGAAAGTTAAAAAATATGTTCGATCCTTTGTGAATCTTATGATGTTGATAATAAACGGGTACATTACCCTTTTATCCTTGACTTTCGTTCAGGAATCCTTCGGAAAGCCCACCCCGGTGCTGGGAATTTCTTCGGCCTATGTCAGCAGTGCGGTATTAGTAGGCTTTGGGCTTATGACCATCCATTCCCTTATATTTTTGGTATCGAATATCAAGATGGTGATGAAGAAGGAGGAAGTTAGCAAAGACTTGGAGCAAATAGAGAGTGTTGATCTGAAATGAAGACTCCCACAACTTACACCACTTAATTTTTCGAATTTCGAAGTGGGGTTTTGAGGAGGGAGTCCTCTTGGCTAGTATAATAGACCTTTAGGTAGGAGTGATTATAGAAATGTCTTATTTACCAGTGGCAGTAGTTTTTTTATTATACTTTACCGGCATACCCATTGCCTTCGCATTACTGGCTGCGGCGCTTAGCTACTTTGTGTTTATGAACACAGGGAGTCCGCCGGATCTGATTTTACAGAACTTTATCACCAGCACGGCTTCCTTTCCCCTGTTGGCCATTCCCTTTTTCATTATGGCGGGAACGATTATGAATTACTCGGGGATCAGTTCCAAACTGATGAAGATGGCGGATGTGTTAACCGGTCATCTTACCGGAGGCTTGGCCCAGGTAAACGTGGTACTCTCCACCTTAATGGGAGGAATTTCCGGATCCGCCAATGCGGATGCGGCCATGCAGTCAAAGATTATGGTGCCGGAAATGGAGAAAAGAGGTTTTAGCCGGTCTTTTTCCGCGGCGATCACCGCAGCTTCTTCCTCCATCGCACCGGTGATTCCCCCGGGAATCAACCTGATTATTTATGCTCTGATTGCCAATGTAAGTGTGGGTAGAATGTTTGTTGCGGGCTACGTTCCCGCGCTGATTATGATGGCAGCATTAATGCTCACCGTTGGCATTATATCGAAACGAAGAAATTATAAACCCTCCCGGGCAAAGCGGGCAACCCTCCTAGAGATTTTAAAGCAGTTCGTGGAATCGATCTGGGCCTTGTTTTTGCCCTTCGGAATCATTGCAGGGCTTCGAATCGGCATGTTCACCCCCACAGAAGCCGGAGCCATTGCGGTGCTTTTCTGTACTTTGGTGGGCTTTTTCATCTATAAGGAGTTGAAAATCAAGCATTTTCCCCAAATCATTAAGGACACCGTGTATGGAACCAGTTCCGTAATGCTGATTATTGTAGCGGCTTCGGTCTTCGGTTATTATATGAGTTGGGAGCAAATTCCCCAGGCCATATCTTCCGGTCTCTTAGATATTACCCAGAACAAAATTTTGATGCTGATGGTTATTAATGTGTTGCTGCTCTTCCTGGGAATGTTCCTGGAAGGGGGCGCCGCCTTAATTATCTTAGCGCCGTTATTGGTACCCGTCGTGGTGCCCATGGGCGTAGATCCCATTCACTTTGGGGTTATCGTCATCGTAAATATTATGATCGGCGGGATCACCCCTCCCTTCGGGTCCATGATGTTTACCACCTGTAGCATAACCAACATTCCTTTGCTGGATTTTATAAGGGAAATTTACCCCTTTATTATTGCTTTGATCATCGCTTTGATTATTGTGACCTACTGGCCGGGGCTGATAATGTTCTTGCCAAACCTGGTTTACTAAGGGGACGGTAGTGTGAAAAAATTAGTGCAAAACAATAAAGCAAAATGGCAATGCTAAATAGTAACGCACACTAACAATGCAAAATAGTGACGCAAAATAGTAGGGCAAAATAGTGACGCAAAATAGTAGAGCAAAATAGTAGGGCAAAATAGTAAGGCAAAATAGCAGTGCAAAATAACAATGCAAATTGACAATGCAAAATAGTAGGGCAAACTAACAATGTAAAATAGTGACGCAAACAATAGTATAAAGTCGTAGTAACAAGCTACAGTGTAATACAAGTATGCAAAAACGGTATGGAAATACTAATGATCGCAACAGAGAGGATGGATACTGTGATAATTATCGGGCATCGAGGCGCCGCGGGTTATGCCCCGGAAAACACCCTGGCCTCTATGGATCTTGCCTATCGGCAGGGATGTGATGGAATTGAATTTGATGTGCAGCTAACGAAGGACCGGGAGGTTGTGGTAATCCATGACTGGACCGTTGACCGGACTACCAGCGGAACCGGAGAGGTAAAGAACCTTACGTTGCAGGAGATTAAAGAGCTTGATGCAGGAAACTGGTTCTCCCCGGAGTTTAAAGGGGAAACGGTCCCCACCCTGAAGGAGGTTTTCCGGCACTTTCCCAAGGACTTACTGCTGAACATGGAGATAAAAATTCAAGGCTATGATCATCGGCCGATAGAAAGGGAAGTGTTTCGGGTAATTGAGGATTGTAAGCGCAGGGAGAACACCCTGGTTTCCTCCTTTAACAATCTTCGTATCAAAAAGTTTATGGAGATCAGTGGCGGGATGGACTCGGCTATGATGTTCGAGGGATACCTTGCGGAACTCCCCGAAACAGAGTATGATGGAAAGCACATAAAGAGTTTTCATCCGTCCAAGGATTATATTGATAAAGACCTTGTGGCCGCCGCGAAAAAAAGGGGATTAGCGGTGTATTCCTGGACAGTAAATGACCTGAAACATGCTACGCGTCTACAGGCAATAGGGGTTGACGGAATTATCACCAATTATCCCTCGTATATGATTAGGCATCTGAAATAAAGAAGCCACAGGGGGCAGGATCCTCTGTGGTTTTTCGAAAAAGACCGAGGAAAGACTTCGATTAAAAAGTTGCGATGGGAAAGTCGCGCCAATTAAGTTTCACCAAATAAGTTTCACCGAATAAATTGCAGTGAATAAGTTGCACCGAATAAGTTGCACCGATTAAGTCTCACCGAATAAATTCAACTGGGAAAATTTCACTGGGGAAGTTTCACCGGAAAAAGGAGGACAAATACCGTGACCTTACAAGAGAAAAATCTGTTTCTTTTAGATATGGACGGAACCATTTATTTAGGGGATGAACTGATTGATGGGGCCAAGGAGTTTTTAGCCGCCTTAAAAAGCCGGGGCAAGGACTACGTTTTTCTGACCAATAATTCTTCCAAAAGTGCAAAAGCTTATGTAAAAAAGCTCAGGGGTCTGGGGATTGAAGCCACGGAGGATGAGGTCTTTACCTCCGGGGAAGCTACCACCCTGTATCTTGAAAAGGAAAAACCGGGAGCCAGGGTATACCTTCTGGGAACCGAGGCCCTGGAAGAGGAATTTATCCGGGCGGGATTTGTGATCGAAAAACAGCGAAAAAAGAAGGTGGACTACGTGGTTCTGGGCTTCGATACCACCCTGACCTATGAAAAGATCTGGGGCGCCTGCGAGTACATTGCCCGGGGCGTGGACTACATTGCCACCCATCCCGACTTTGTCTGCCCCCTGCCCAACAACGAGTTTATGCCCGATGCCGGGGCCATGGCGGCGATGATTGAGGCGGCCACGGGAAAGACCCCGAAGGTTATGGGAAAGCCCAACAAACAGGTAGTGGAGAGCGTCGCTCTAAAATTCGGTAGGGAGAAAGAGGATATGGTTATGGTGGGGGATCGATTATACACCGATGTTCAAACCGGTAACAACGCCGGCATCGCCTCGGCCATCGTTTTCTCCGGAGAGACGAAAAAGGAGGACTACGGAGCAAGCCCCATTCGGGCAACCTTCGCCTACCCCTCGGTAAAAGAAATGATGGAAGGTCTGTAAAGTCCAGTACACCGGCCCTTGTTTTTTTCCCGAGGGAAGATATAATGTTTATATAAACTTACTCACAAAGGGATGATCAAATGAAGGAGAACATCTACAATCACATCGAAAGTAATCCGGTAATCGCTGCGGTGCAAAATATCGGAGATGTGGACGCCGCCGTAAATTCCAACGTGGGCATGATTATTTTAATGTGCGCCGATATCATGAACGCGGAGGAGATGGTGGTAAAAATCCGAAACTCGGGGAAACTGGCCGTCATTCATATGGACTTTTTAGATGGGATCGGACGGGACCAGAAGGCTGTGGAATATGTGGCTACCACCCTGAAGCCCGATGGGATCATCAGTACCCGGAACAGTCATATTAAACACGCCAAACAGTGCGGCATCTTTACGATTCAACGTTTTTTTCTGATCGATAACAAATCCTATGAAACCGCTCTGGTCAGTGTGAAAGCCAATAAACCGGATATGATCGAGGTTATGCCCGGGGTGATGCCTACGATCATCAAGCGGATTACGAAGGAGCTATCCATACCGATCATCGCCGGAGGCTTAATCAGCACGAAACAGGACATCATGGAAGCTCTGGAGGCCGGCGCCATTGCCGCATCCACGGGGAAGGCCCGTCTGTGGGATTTATAGAAAACCACTTTTGCAAGAATCACTTTTGCAAGAATCCTGTACAGTAAAAGGATGGTATCAAAACCCCTTTTTATAAACTGCAGGAAGGGGATAAATTTCATGAACTGCAGGAAGGACATGAACTGCAGGAAGGACATGAACTGTATGAAGGGCATGAACTGCAGGAAGGGCATAAACTGCATGAGCGGCATAGACTGCAAAAGAGTATGTACTAAAGGGACTTACAAGAGTATTTAAAACAGCACTAAAACTGAATAACCCAGGCGAGAACAGGAGAGCCGTGCACAGAATCTATGAAAAACATAGGTTTTTGTTGCACGGTTTTTTTAATGGCATCATTAAATCAAAGGAGGAGTCACAATGTACGATATAACCGTTATTGGAGCCGGGATCACCGGAACCTTTATTGCAAGGGAACTGTCAAAGTATGACTTGAATATTTTACTGCTGGATAAGGAAAACGACGTGGCCAATGGAACCACGAAGGCCAACAGTGCCATTGTCCATGCGGGATATGACGCCTTGGAAGGAACACTGAAGGCGAAGTTTAATGTTAAGGGAAATGCCATGTATGATAACATCTGCAGGGATTTGGATGTACCCTTTAAGCGGATCGGGTCCTTAGTTACCGCCTTTAACGATGAAGAGGCGGCAACGCTTCAGAAGCTATACCAGCGGGGGCTCGCCAACGGCGTACCGGAAATGGAGATTCTTCGACGGGAGGAAGTACTGGCCTTGGAGGAAAATCTCAGCGATGAGGTACAGGGCGCCCTGTATGCGAAAACCGGAGGGATTGTAGGCCCCTGGGAGCTGGCCATTGCCCTGGCGGAAAACGGGGTGGAAAATGGAGTGGATCTACGACTGAACAGCCCTGTCACCGCCATCGATCAGCGGGATCAAGGTTACCGTTTAACCGCGGGGGGCGAGGAGTATACCACGAAACTAGTCATCAACTGCGCCGGGGTGTATGCGGATCAGATCGATCAAATGGTAAACGAAAAAAGCTTTGAAATCATCCCGAACCGGGGAGAGTACAATTTATTTGATAAATCCGTGGGGGATATGGTAAATACCGTGGTATTCGGCTGTCCCTCAGCAGCGGGGAAGGGTACGGTAATCCTACCCACGGTACACGGAAATCTGTTGCTGGGTCCTACCGCCGAAGATGCAGAGGATAAAGAGGGGACCCAGACCACCTTTAGCGGATTGACCGCAATTAACGATCACGCCCGGGAAACCTTAAAACAAATCGGATTTCAGGAAGTGATTACCTCTTTTAGCGGAATTCGGGCGAAGGTTGCCACGAAGGACTTTATCATTGAGTCCGCTGAGGGGAAGCCGGACTTTATCAATGTGGCGGGAATCGATTCCCCGGGACTGACGGCGGCACCGGCCACCGCTGAATATGTGGAGGAACTGGTAGCGGAGGCCGGAGAAACTGCCGGGATAGTTCTTAGAGAAAAACCGGACTTTCAGCCGAAACGCAAACCGTCGATTCACTTTATGGATCTCAGCACTAAGGAACAGAAAGCCCTAATTGAAAAGGACTCCACCTTCGGGCGGGTCATCTGCCGGTGTGAAAACATCACCGAAGGAGAAATCGTGGACGTGATCAAACGAAATGCCGGAGCCACGACCTTAGACGGGGTGAAGCGTCGGGCAAGACCGGGATCCGGCCGCTGCCAGGGAGGCTTTTGCGCCCCCCGGGTAATGGAAATTTTAGCCCGGGAGCTGGACGTGGAAATGAACGAAGTGCTAAAGGACGGCAAAGGATCCTACGTGTTAACCGAGGAGACGAAATAAAGGGAAATCTTAAAATGTTGACAAAAAGGAGGAATGACCGTGTTAAATTATGAGATTGTGGTCATCGGCGGCGGGCCTGCGGGGCTTGCGGCGGCCATTGAAGCGAAGAAAAACGGAGCGAAGGATATCCTGGTTTTAGAGCGGGATCTGGAACTGGGAGGGATCCTGCAGCAATGCATTCATAACGGATTCGGCCTACATGTATTCAAAGAGGAGCTCACCGGCCCGGAATATGCGGAGCGGTTTATTCAAGAGTTGAAGGATATGGGCATTGAATACAAACTGGATACCATGGTACTGGAAGTCTCCGATGAAAAAATTGTTCGGGCCATGAACCAGGAAGAGGGGATCTTAAACATCCGGGCGAAGGCGGTAATTCTCGCCATGGGATGCCGGGAACGGACCCGGGGAGCCATTCGGATTCCCGGAACCCGGCCGGCGGGGGTAATGACCGCCGGTACCGCCCAACGGTTTGTGAACATGGAAGGGTATATGACCGGAAAACGGGTTCTGATTCTGGGCTCCGGGGACATCGGCCTGATCATGGCGCGAAGGCTTACCTTAGAAGGGGCCGAGGTTTTAGGGGTGGCGGAGCTGATGCCTTTTTCCGGAGGCCTGAACCGAAACATCGTTCAGTGCCTGGAGGATTATGATATCCCCCTTCATCTGCAGCACACCGTGGTGGATATTGAAGGAAAGGACCGGGTAGAGGCGGTAACCATCGCACAGGTGGATCAGCGCTACAAGCCGATTCCCGGAACGGAGAAGCGGTTCGAATGTGATACTTTGCTTCTTTCCGTGGGCCTCATCCCGGAAAACGAATTGTCAAAATCCGCCGGGATTACCTTGGATAACCTTACCGCCGGGCCCCGGGTAAACGAAGCCATGGAGACTAGCGTGGAGGGCGTTTTTGCCTGTGGAAACGTGGTCCATGTTCATGACTTGGTGGACTGGGTCACCGAGGAAAGCCGGAAGGCCGGAAGAAATGCCGCCAACTACGTAGCGGGAAAACTGCAAAATGGTGACAATAAGATTTCCGTTCAGGGAATCAACGGCGTTCGCTATGTGGTGCCCCAGGAGATCCGACCGGAGAACCTTATGGGTAAGACGGAATTTATGATGCGGGTGGACGGCGTCTATCAAAACGTAAAACTGGTGGCGAAAAGCGGAGACACAGTGCTTCGAAGTGTTAAACGACGACACGTGGCCCCCGGAGAGATGGAAAACCTGGTACTGGACTTTGAAAATATGGACCGAAACACTATGGAAAATCTGACCATTGAATTGGTTCAAGAGGAGGGTGCATAATGGATAAAAAAGAAATGATTTGTATTGTATGCCCTGTGGGCTGTCATATAGAGGTTGTTAAGGACGGACAGTCGGAAGAGGGTTACACCGTCAGCGGCAATCAATGCCTTCGGGGGAAGGTTTATGGCGTGAAGGAGATGACCAACCCCACCCGGGTGTTAACCACCACGGTGAAAATCACCGAGGGGAGTCTGCCGAGACTGCCGGTAACCACAAAGGGGGCCATCCCCAAGGAGCTGATGATGGAAGCCATGGAAGCGATCAATAGGGTAGAGGTCAACGCACCGGCAACGGTGGGTCAGGTCATCATCAAAAATCTATTAGATACGGGAGTGGATTTGGTGGCCACCCGAAGTATGGAAGAGGTATCCTCCTATCGATCTCAAAAAGTCAGCTGAAATCACCGGTACTCTTTAGGGTTTGTATAAAAGCCATCGAGAGCAAAAGGAACCTTAATAACGGCAAATTCCATCAAAAGCATAGCGGGAAGCATAGCATAAACATGAGTATAATATGAGTGTAAATTAGTGTAAATAGTAGCGCAAAGATTACTGCTGATAACAGTAGTGAATCTTAATAGAGATCTTTACAGCGGGATTACCATGGATCTCAGCACTAACTTCTGTAGCAAGATCAGCGCAACGGAAAGGCGGTAGAAGAATATGTTAAGTACCGGTGAACTGATTTTACGGCTGGTCCTATCCGCATTGGCGGGAGGGGTAGTCGGGGTGGAGCGGGAAGTCAACAATCGTCCTGCCGGCCTTCGAACCCATGTGCTGGTAACCCTGGGCTCAACCTTGATTATGATTATTTCCATGTACGGATTCCAGGGCTATGGCCCCGGAGGTGACGGGGGAGACCCTGCCCGTTTGGCAGCACAGGTGGTAAGCGGTATCGGTTTTCTCGGGGCGGGAACGATTCTTAGAACCGGGAATAATATCAGCGGTCTGACCACCGCCGCCAGCATTTGGGTATGCGGCGGCATCGGCCTTGCCATCGGCAACGGATACTACTCCGGTGGGATCGCCACCACCTTAATCGTACTGTTCACCCTGAAAGGGCTGAATGCCACGGAAAACCGACTCTTCAAAGTAAAATACAAAGAGCTGGTGATCTTTGCCAAGGAGCGCCCGGGGCTCCTGGGAGAACTGGGCCAGGTTATGGGAAAATACAACATCGTGATCAAGGATATCCGGGTGGTATCGGACCAGGACCTGTCCGAGGATCAGCGGGATATTGTGGTCCGTTTTCGGGTGAAGCTCCCCTCAAAGTTCTTTAATGATCGCTTCTTCATTGAAATCATGGCGATCCGCGGGATCAACCACGCATCCTGGGAAAGTGATTTTTAGCACACAGGGAAAGAAAAGTGTACCAGGGGGTCGGACCCAGTGGTACACTTTTTCGGTAGACCCAGGAAAACCGGTTGAAAAAATTACCCAATCTGCCGATAATATAAGTATAGGCGAAACCAAGGCGCAAAAAAGAGTCCTGAAAGTCTATGAAAATTGCAGCGGAAGGACCCTGCTACAAAGCGAGCAGTAGTCCGCACAGCAGTAAAAGGAGGGATCAACAATGGATATCGCAGCCCTATCAATGGGACTCAGTCAGATGAAACTCCAAAATGAAGTCAGCACGTCGGTAATGAAGATGGCCATGGATACCCAAGGGGGAGGACTGGAAAAACTGATGGACTCCGCCTCAAAAACCATGGAACAGTCGGTAAATCCCCATGTGGGAGGAAATATTGATATCCAGCTTTAGGGAAGAAAGCAAAATGGTGTGGCCGATAAGGCTGCGCCATTTTTCTGATGTACGGCTTGAAAAATGGATTAAAATATCATGTGTACAGCTTAAAAAAAGGATAAAAACATCATGAAAAGCTAATAAAAAAACAAAGCAAAACAGAACTTAGAAAGCGAGGGTCCAAATTATTTTGATAAAGCAAAAAATTATGGTAGGATTAAAGCATGTTTTTAGAGTTAACCTCTGTTCGAATATTTTTGCAACAGATAAATAACCGAACAATAATCTTTACATTGATACGAGAGAAGAGAAAGAAGGCGATGAGTGATGAAAAAAAGATCAATCGGCATGATGATTTTATTAACGATTATTACCTTGGGAATTTATGAAATATATTGGTATGTGGCCTTTCAATCGGAACTGAAAGAGCATACGGGAGAAGGATTTGGCGGTCTCGGGCATCTTTTTGTAACCATCATAACCTTTGGTATTTACTACATTGTGTGGCAGTTTCTTGCAGGGAAGAGAATTGCGAAGCTGGGGGGGGAGGATTTTTCCCTTTTATATCTTTTGCTGAGTCTGTTTGTCTTAAGCTGGATCAATCCCTTTATTATGCAAAGCCAGGTAAATGGGTTACGATAACAAAACAGAAGTTTTCCGGGAGGAGGATGAATATGAATGAAGAGGTAAGAAGGTACATAGAGAATCTACTGAAGAATATGGAACAGGCTTTTTACAGCATCGGAGAGAAACTCCTGTATTTAGAAAAGGAGGATACCTTAGAGCCCCTGCTGGATGTGGTGATGCCCTATAAGAACGTGATGCTGGCCCTGGAACCGGAGATGGAATCCCTGGATACGAAACGGAAAACCATCCTGCAGCGGACCACAGAGAAGCTTGAGAACAAAGTGCAAAGACTGATCACAGAGCAGGGACAGTTCACCAAACAAAAGCTTTTTAATTTTTTCAATCTGGAACTGGAGCCCGCCTTTGCCCGGTGGAAGGAAGCCGTGGAAAAAGTCCTGGAAACCCCCTAAAAAACTTCAGAAAAAATGCCGATAATTATTTAAAGGCTGATCCATAACAAGGGAGGGGTTTATCTTGAAAATCGACCATAAACCGTTGTCTTATGATGGTTATAAACAGGGACTCAAAGAGTTGATCCGGGGAAAGATTCCAAAACTTGCCCCGAAGCAGGTGGACGATGGAAAAGAGAATCAAGGCTATCGTCTCCGGAAAAATCACCGGATTCAGTATACTTACAATAAAGAATTAAAGAAAAACGTGGTCCATGTGGTGGACAACAAAACCGGGGACGTGGTGAATAAAGCCATATCCGATGCAGAAGTGGACCGGCGGATCCGGGTGCAAAGGGGCATTGAAAGAACCCTAGGAGATGTTTTTGATCAGAAAGTGTAGCCGGCGGAAGCGCAGGTTAGCTTGTGCTTTTTCGGGTATTTTATGATTTTTCCCTGGGAGAAAGAAGCATTTGTACCGGAGGACCGTCAATGGGGATAAATGATGTTGAAGGAATTGTTGAAGGGATGAATGATTACTGTAAGGGAATGACTACTGGAGGAAAATAATGAACAGAAAAGATGACGATTCAAATCACGGAAAAAACAGCGCCCTGGAGGCGAAAAAGAGATCCTTGGAAAAAGTACTGGCCTATTCCCGGGATTTTATACAGCTGCAGAATAAAGAATTGGATTTCCCCAAAATCACCGAGGACTTCCTGGAAATCTCCCGGGGAAAGTTTGCGGCCTTCAATCTCTATGATGATCGGGGAGAGAACTTTACCACGGAGGCCATCGCCGGGGATGAAGAATTGATTCAGCTAGGGGTGAAACTGGCGGGGCTCTGCTGCGGAAGAATGACATGGAACCATGATGAGGCCCGGGAGCAAAAGATGCGGGGAAAAACCACCACCCGTTTTTCCTCTGTGGCGGACCTTGCGGGAGGCGTCCTTTCCAGAAACCTGGTAAAAAAAGCCGCTAAGCGTTTGAATATCGGCGAGACCGTGGTCATTAAAATCATGAATAAGGAAAAAACCCTTGGAGACTTTACGGTGTTTATGGGCGAGGGAGAGAGTTTTGATCAACAGGAGATCGCCGAGATCTTCAGCAACCAGGTAGGCATGGTGTTGGAGCGGCAAAAAGTGGAAAAACAGCTATCGGAGCAGAACCGTCTTTTTACAAGGCTGTCCCAACAGGTGCCGGGAGCTTTTTTTCAAGCAAGGCTGAAAAATGCAGGAGAGCTGGAATTTCTTTTTATCAGTGACGGGGTTCAGGAACTCTGTGAAGTCAGCCCTGAGGAGGTTCGAAGGAATCCTCCGGTGGTGTTTTCCCATATTCATCCCGAAGATTTCCAACGGGTGAAGGGAACCATTGAAAAATCCGCTGCCCAGCTAAGCATCTGGGAGGTGGAGTACCGGGTGGTACTGCCAACGAAAGGGGAAAGGTGGCTAAAAGGCTCTGCCCGGCCGGAAAAGCTTGCCGACGGCAGTGTGGTATGGCATGGCTATATCAACGACTTCACCGAGAATGTCCGGCGGCAGAAAAAAATCGAGTATTTAAGCATCCATGACGACTTAACCGGTCTGTATAACCGGCGATATATGGAATCCATGGAAAAACACCTGGACCGGGAAGAAAATCTCCCCCTGGCCTACTTTTATATGGATCTTAACGGTTTGAAACTGAACAACGACGCCTTCGGTCATGAAAAAGGGGATGAGCTGTTAAAGCTTGTGGCGAAAATCCTAAAGAACAACTGCCGAGAACAGGACACCGTGGCCCGGGTAGGGGGAGACGAGTTCAGCATCCTGCTTCCGAGAACCTCAAAAGAGCAGGCAGATAACATTGCAAAAAGGATTCAAGAAGAAATTTCCAAAGCAAAGATGGAGCCGGTAATGGTTTCCATTGCCCTGGGATTTGCGGTAAAGACAAAGGTCCAGGAACAGATGGGAAATATCAAAAGCATTGCGGAAAAAAGAATGTACAAAAACAAACGCCAAAACGGGGGCGCCCTGCGCACTGAAACCATCGACATGATCCTGCAAAGCATTGAGGAAAAACACAAAAAAGAGGAGATCCATTCCCTGAGAGTCGGGGAGTATACGGGAAAAATCGGCCGTAGCCTGGGGATGAAGCCTAGGGATTTGGAAAAGCTGAAGCGGGTATCCTATCTACACGATATCGGAAAGGTCATGGTATCCCCGGAGATCTTGAATAAAGCTGATAAGCTCACAGAGGAAGAGTATGAAGTGGTGCGCCAGCATCCGGAGATCGGTTACCAAATACTGAAATCCTTAGAGGAGTATGCGGATATGTCAGAAATAGTTCTCTATCATCATGAACGCTGGGACGGAAAAGGCTATCCTCAGGGTCTGAAAAAGGAAGAAATCCCACTGGAATCCCGTATCATCAACATTGCCGATGCCTATGAGGCTATGACCGCAGATCGACCCTACCGGGGCGCAAAAACAAAAGAAGCAGCCCTTAAAGAGCTGCAACGCTGCGCCGGCAGTCAGTTTGATCCGGAGCTGGTCCGGTTATTCATTGAAAATACTCGGCGCTGAGCGGTCGAAAAATTACTTATACATCCATTGTTATTGGCGTAAAAGAACTCCCTGGGAAGGGAGTTTTTTTACGGAGTAGACTGCTGAGAGCCAAAGCAAAAATGTACCATAGGGTCAGACCCCTTGGTACATTTTTGTTCCGACGCACTGCATATTTCGGAAGGTTACCCGGTAACACTGGGAATGAAATCCTCTCGAAACTGGGACTCATAGAGCTTTCGGTACTCCCCGTTTTTCGCCATCAAGGCATCGTGGGAGCCTTCTTCGATAATCCCCTCTTCGGTCAGAACAATGATCCGGTCGGCGTCCTTAATGGTGGACAGGCGGTGGGCGATGGCAATGGTGGTTCGGTCCTTGGACAGCTCCCGAAGGGCTTTTTGGATGATCCGTTCCGTCTCGTTGTCCAGGGCCGAGGTGGCCTCGTCCAGCAGTAAAATCGCCGGATTCTTTAAGAAAATCCGGGCAATGGCCAGGCGCTGCTTCTGTCCACCGGAGAGTTTGACTCCTCGCTCGCCGATATAGGTGTTAAAGCCGCTTTGGAGATTCATAATAAAATCATAGGCATGGGCTTTTTTTGCGGCGTCGATAATCTCCTCCTCGGTGGCTTCGATGTTTCCGTAGGTGATGTTATCCTTGACGCTTCCGGAGAATAAAAACACGTCCTGCTGCACGATGCCGATATTTTCCCGGAGAGATTTTTGGGTAAACTCCCGGATATCCTTGCCGTCAATTGTAATCGCCCCTTTTTCCACTTCGTAGAACCGGGGAATCAGATTACAAAGCGTGGTTTTTCCGCCGCCGGATCTTCCCACAATGGCCAGGGTTTCCCCAGGACGGATTCGAAGGTTGATATCTTCAAGGACCTTTTGGTCGGAGCCGTAATTGAAGGTTACCCGGTCAAATTCAATATCCCCGTAAACGTTTTGCATCTCCAGGGCGTCCTTTTTATCCTGGATATCGGGATTGATTTTAAGGGTATCGAAGAATCGCTGAAAACCGGACATGCCTTTTTGGTAGTTCTCAATCAGTGCGGTAATCCGGCGGATGGGCTGCATAAACATGGACACGTACAATAGAAAGCCCACCAGCTGTCCCGTTTGCATCTGGCCGTTATAGATGAAAATCCCACCGGCAACCAGCACCGACAGATGAATCAGATTGGAAAACAAATGAATCCCGGCGAAAAATTCAGCCATCACCTTAAAGGCCCCTTCCCGGGCATCCTTAAAGTTTTTATTTCCCACGGCGAATTTTTCTTCTTCAAAATGCTCATTGGCAAAGGACTTCACCACCCGGACGCCGGAGATACTGTCCTCGGCCTGGGCGTTCACATCGGCGATTTTTATCCGCATTTCCATAAACGCCCGTCGCATCCGTTTGTTTTTCAGCACCGCAAAAATCAGCATAATCGGTACAATGGCGAAGGTGATCAGGGCCAGGGGCCAGTGAATGTTCAATAGAATAATAAAGGATCCCAGGAGGGTCACCGAGGCGATGAAAATATCCTCGGGACCGTGGTGGGCAAGTTCGGAAATCTCGTGGAGGTCATTGACCAATCGGCTCATCACATGGCCGGTTTTGGTATTGTCAAAGTAGTTAAAGGATAGCCGGTTTACATGGTTAAACAGATCCCGGCGCATATCGTGCTCCATGCGGGTGCCCAGCACATGGCCCCAGTAATCCACGGTGTACTGTAGGATGTAGCGGAGCAGATAGACCACCAGCATCCCTCCCGCCACCATGAAAATCAGATCTAAGTTTCTTGAGGGCAAAATGTCGTCGATCATTCGGCTGACTACAAAGGGAAAGATCAGATCCAGCATGGCCATAAAAAAGGAACAGCTAAAGCTGAGAATAAACAGCTTTTTATGGGGTTTATAATAGCGAATAAATTTACGTAGTACCAAGGGTTATTACCTCCTTTAAATTTAGGCTGAGTGTTTAACACAACCATTTTATCGCCACAGCACGATAGCCACAGTTCGACCGCCACAGCACGATAGCCACAGTTCGACCGCCACAGCACGATAGCCACAGTTCGACCGCCACAGCACGATAGCCACAGCTCGACCGCCACAGCACGATAGCCACAGCTCGACCGCCACAGTTCGACCGCCACAGCTCAATCGCCACAGCAATATCGCCACGGCACGATCGCCACAGCACGATTGCCACAGCTCAATCGCCACAGCACGACCGCCACAGCTCAATCGCAGCAGATCCATCGCATTTAACGCTAGCGTTTGTTATACTGGTTTTATAGCAGTAGTTACGCTGTTAAGTTATCGAAGTTATCGAAAAAGGCTATATCGATTATATCAAATATTCCTACTAAAAGGTAGAAAATATTTCGGAGGACTAAAGAATTTATCGCCTATTGGGTGAAAAAGACCCTGAAAAATACTTCAGTCAAAGCAGGAATTTTAAAAAATATGTCGAATCAATATAATAGGTAATAATTTGAAATATTTTGCAATCCAAAATAAGCAATTGATAAAATCCGTATCGGATCGACACCGGATTGGCTAAGGTCGGATCCATGATAAAGCGGGGACTACATAAAGGCATAAAAGATAGCCAGAAAGGAGGGGAACAAAATCAAAACCATCAAAGCACAGATGATCGTTATTTTAATGTTTTTTGCCCTGATTCTTTTTGGAATCCTTGGATACACAATTTTTCAACAGTTATCCTATATGCCGGAGTTAATTCAGCAAAACCAGCAGCAGGTGGCGGAGGCTCGAGCCGATGAACTTTCCAAAGAATTAAAGGGGATCGAAGATATTGTCGAGGTAGCGGCCAACTCTCCGACCGTGCAGTCCATGGATATGGAAGAAATTCGGGAGTATCTGCCCCATCTGATGATCTCCGATAAGATTCGAAACATGACGGTTTCCGATGCCCAGGGAAATGCCTGGACCACCTATGACGCTTTTATCGACATCTCCGATCAGGAGCAGTTTGAACGGATTTTTATATACGACGAATCTCACGTGCTGTCAGAACCCTTTCACAGTCCTTACATAGAAGAGGATGTTCCTATTATGACCATTGCCTACAGTGTTCACAATGGGTCCCGGGAGAAGGTGGGACTGGTTAATGCGGTGGTGTCCATGGCCTTTATTGAGGATTTGCTGGCAGGTATAAAAACCGAGGAATCTTGCTATGCCTATATCATTGATCAAGAGGGCATGGTCGTCAGTCATCCCTCGGAGGAGATCGGCCTGGCAGATCATATATCCCGGTGGATGCCGGAGGAGGCTCATCAGATGGAGGTATTGGATAAGGACGGCGGCTCTTTGGAGTATACCGATCCTGATGGGGAAAAGTATCTTGGAGTATATACGGAGATCGAGGGAAGACCGGGTTGGAAAATGGTGATGAGTGTTTCGGCGGATGTGGCCTATGCAGAGTATTACGCCATTATAGAATACATCCTGGGGATGCTGCTTTTTGGAATCCTGTTAATAACGATTTTTGCATACTTCTATGCCGACACCTTAGCGAAACCGGTACTGGCTTTGAAGTCCGTGTTTGAAAGCGCCGCAGAGGGCAATCTCAGTGTGGAGGCGGAAGAAGACTATCCTAATGAGTTTGGAAAAACAGGTGCCGCCTTTAATACCATGCTCAATCAAATTAAACAGTTAACCTTTCGGGATCCTGTAACAGATCTGTACAATCAGAACAGTTTTGTGGTGGAACTCAGACAAATGTTCAAGAAAAAACATCGGCCGGGGAATCATTACCTTCTTTTGGTTTCCATCGATGATTTTAAGCGGATCGACAGCATCGGCGGCCAGGGGTCCGGAGATCAAGCCTTACAGGTTGTAGCCGGTCGTTTGAATAATTTTATTAAAAAAGAAGAGCTCATCGGCCGTTATTACGGGGACGAGATGATTTTGTATCTGCAAAGCCAAAGCAAAAAGGATTTTACGAAGCGGTTGCAAAGGCTTCGGGATATTTATGATTATCCCATCTACTTAAAAGGGGTTCAGTACCGTTTAAAAACCAGCATTGGAATCACCGCCATCAACCATCCTACAACGGAACTGCAAGAAGAGATCAAAGAAGTGACCGTGGCAAAGCAAAAAGTCAAACGATCCGGAGGAAACGGGTTCGAGTTCTATAACAAACGGTTTAAGGAGGAAATCCTGGAAGAACAGCAAATGGAAGAGGCCCTCTTTTATGCGATTGCCAAGAATGAGCTGTACCTGGTGTATCAGCCGATTCTTTCCGTGGCGGGGGATACCGTAATCGGCCATGAGGCCCTTCTTCGCTGGAAAAACCCGGTGTATGGCAGGGTTTCCGTGCCGCGGATTATTGATCTGGCGGAAAAAAGCGGACTGATTTTTGAATTGGGAGAGTGGACATTAACGGAGGCCTGTAGACAGAATCAGCAGTGGATAGAACAAGGTTATGGTTCCCTGATCATGGCGGTGAATTTTTCCGCGCTGCAAATGGCGGACTCGAAAATTCTTGAAACCGTATCGGAAAGTCTCAAGGAGAGCCAGATGGATCCGAAGCTGCTAAATATAGAAATCACCGAAACCGTAGCCATGATTCACACGGATCAGAAAGTGGAGTTGATGACGGCGCTGAAAAAAATCGGCGTGACCTTCTCCATTGATGATTTCGGGACCGGCTATTCCTCTCTATCCTACTTTACTAATTTTCCGGTGGATACCTTGAAGATTGACCGGTCCTTTATCCAAAATATGTTGATTGATGAGAACGCCCGCACCGTAACCACCACCATCATCCAGATGGCCAAAGCCCTGAATCTTAGAATCATTGCGGAGGGGGTGGAGACCCGGGAGCATCTTGAGGCTCTTAAAGAACTGGACTGCAGCCACTACCAGGGATATCTGGTCTCCAAACCCCGCTTGCCGAAGCGCTGCGAGGAAATCATGGAAAAGTATAGATAACAGAGGATGACAGCGGGACGGAGTTTTTGTCATCCCGCTTGCTAATCCCTTTTGGAGAGGGGTTAGGATTATGGCGCTGGGCGGAGAGCGAAAAGGCGGGAAGAGCAGATGAAAAGGATGACAGCGGGACGGAGTTTTTGTCATCCCGCTTGCTAATCCCTATTGGAGAGGGATTAGGATTATGGCGCTGGGTGGAGGATGAAAAGGCGGGAAGAGCAGATGACAGAGGATGACAGCGGCACGGAGTTTTGTCATCTCGCTTGCTAATCCCTATTGGAGAGGGGTTAGTACTGTAGCACTGGAGGAAAGCTGAAAACTGTATAGTCTGGCGGGAGCTGGTCTTTTGGAAAATTGCGAGTAGGAGTATAAGCGTGAAGGGACAGAGAGGCAGTCCCTTTTTTTTATGCTTTTAGGTAGGGGTTCCTAGGGAAAGATGGACAAGTTCAATTGACAATTGCCGGGATTTTCGGTATAATTATTTTTGTAATTAGATAAAAGTTTAACAATCGATGAAATATTTTGACAACAACGACAGCGAAAACGGCTTTGAAAGCAACAGCAGTGACAGCGCCTGCGACAACAACAACAGCAAAAAAAACAACAACGGCAATATCTATACGTAGCAAAGAGAAGGAAGACCTTGCAATAGAAAATACGGTAATAGGCAAGAACGCAGATAGACAGGGGTAGTACGCAAAACGCAAAGCGCAGTAATACAAAATGCAAAAATGTCAAAAATCCAAGTATTTAAATGATCTTAAAAATCCGAAATATTACAGAAATTGATTAGTATTCAAAAGAACTTTGTAAGGAGGGACTGCCATATGAGAAAATTGACTGCAGCATGGGTGATGTTTTTCGCCGTGGTGTTTCTAACCTCAGCAATATAATTTAGCATTGCCGGTATTGCTTTAAAACATGATTTATAAGTAAGGCCCATTGAAATGAACGGAAACATCCTAGCGGCGGCACATAATAAAGAAATAACCATTCGGTGAAAGCTATAAAGAAACCACTTTTCCAAAAGAAGGGTGGTTTTTGTTTTACGGTAGCGGAATTTCGGGTATAGAAAAGCTAGACCGTTATAAAACCATGATTGCCATCGATTGTTTCCTTGCTCAGCCCTGGTTCCTTGAGTGGAAAAAGGCCGGAAAAAGAAAGGAAAAATATGCAGTCGGGACCTTGCCGGTCCACTAAAAGACTTTATTCAAAGGAGGATTTACATGGAACCCTTAGATTTTATCTACAAAAGACACAGTGTACGAAAATTCAAGGAGGCACCGGTACCCAATGAAGACATTAAAGAGATCATTAACGCCGCAACCTACGCCCCCTCCGGAAAAAACCGACAGAACTGGCATTTTGTCGTGGTAAAGAACCGGGAGGTCATCGAGAAAATGAGCAGGGCTATTGAAAAGAAAGGAAAGGAATTGGTCGCCGGACTGCCGGAGGAGAAATCCAAGGAATTTTTAAAGTATCTGCCCTTTTATTCATTTTTCACAAAGGCGCCGGTGACGGTGTTGGTGTTTGCCGGGCCGTACCCTACGACAGGTGCGGATCTTCTTCGGGCAAAAGGTGCATCGGAGGAAGAGATTCGGGAATTGGAAAAGCATAATCCCGGCATACAGAACGTGGCGGCGGCCATGGAAAATCTGTTGCTGGCCGCAGCGAATCTGGGTTACGGTACCTGTTGGATGACGGGGCCCAACTTTGCGGCCGAGGAAATTCAGGAAGTTGTAGGCTTTCAAAAGGAAGGGTATTATTTAGCGGCGATGACACCCCTGGGAGTTCCCGAGGAAAAAGAGCTGTGGTCACCGAAAAGAAAGCCCTTAGAGGAAGTTTTGGATATAATCGAGTAGGAAAAAAAGTGTACCAGGGGGTCGGACCCCCTGGTACACTTTTTCAATAAAGAATCCTTCGAATTGCCTAAATATAGGGTAAGATTTCAAATATATCGACTAAAAGGAAAAGACTTGTACCTCCTACAGTATATGGTATACTGGGACTTGTGAGTAATTTGACATTAAAAAGACAAAGTCAAGGAGGACAAGATGAACAGACAATCACCGGAAAAAAGCAAGGACTCAAAAGCAACAAAAAGTAGACTGAAAGGGGGCGTTTCCATTCGGTTTCGAATAACCGTGCTTCCCCTGATTTTAGTGTTGTTGGCCATCGTAGGAATTACCGTAACATCATCCTATGTGATTCGGGACAGCTTCATCGAAGAAACCCGGGAAAACGCACTGGATTTAGGAACCCAGGCCCAGCACCAGATCGCCATGGCCGAGGATTCCATGGATACGGTTAACGATATGTTGGAAGACCATATCCGAATCTCTGCAAGACTTGCCTTAATGGATGTTGAAGAGATATCCAACGAACATCTTTCGGATTTAGCCCAGGCGCTGGATATCGAGGTGATCAACATTATCTCCGAGGACGGGGAAGTGATTTACACCACCCATGTGGAAGAGAACTTGGGAATACAGGCGCCCCCGGAGCATGGATCCTTTTTGGTGCAAGAGGAACCCAGTGGAGAGTTAATGGAAGAAATGCGTCAGGGAATTACCGATGACGATTATTACAAATTTGGTTACATAAGCATTCCTGCCGGCGGAGCGGTGCAGATCGGCCTCACGGCGAACCAGGTATATGAGCTGTCGGAGCGCTTTTCCATCGAGAGCACCCTAGAGCGCTTAAGCAGAGAAGAGAATATTTTATACGCTTCCTACATTGATGAAGAGGGAGCTGTTCTTGCCCATACCGATGGGATTGATGAGCAAGGAAGCGGAGAGGACATAGCCTCGGAGGATACTAATGGAGAGGCTGAGGAAGAAGTCGCGGGCTCGGAGGACGGAGCAGGTGACGACGGTGATAACGGTGACAACGGCGGTCCGGACAACGGGGAGGCCGAGGTTGCGCCAGAAGCATCGGCGGGATCTGAAGAACTTGCCACAGCGGTCCCGGCGGATGCGCTAAACTCCCGGGGAGTGTATTCCCAGGAAATAACCTATGGGGAAGAGGACACTCCGGGATATGAAATTTTTCTACCAATGGATGAAGTGGAGGGCATGGGAGGCTACTTAAATCTTGCCCTTTCCATGGAACGGGTAAATCACGGGATCAGGGATAACGTAACGAACATTGCCCTGGTGGGTATAGTGGCGTTTCTTATCATTGCAGGCCTTTTGGTGATGACCTCCCGCTATGTGATTGACAGTGTGAAACGATCGAAGGATCATTTGGATCAGCTGGCAAAGGGAAACTTTAATCACCATGTGCCGGAAAAATTCCTAAATAAGCGAGATGAGTTCGGGGGGATTGCCCGGTCCATAGAAGCCATGCAAAAAGCGATCAAAGAGACGATTGAGGAAATGCTCTCGGGAGCCCGGCGTCTTGGAGAAGGCTCCGAGTCCTTAGCGGCGACCTCTCAGCAAATGTCCGCCTCCTCGGAGGAACTTGCCTCCTCGATGAATCAAGTGGCGGAAGGGGCGGATGCTCAGCGAAGTGACACCGGAGAGATGGAAGCTACCCTGGCCTCTTTTAAGAAGATCACCGAAGGGGTGGAAAAAGCCATCGCTTTAGTGCAGGCCAAGACCGACGGAGCCGAGGGAAAAGCCGGTGCCGGCAGGGAAGAGGTGGACCATCTCGTAGCCTCGCTGACTTCGGTAAAGACCGCCTTTGGGGAAGTGAAGGAAAAAATCGGGAGCCTGAATGCCTCCGTAGAGGAGATCCGGGGGATTTCTGAGATGATTCAGGGAATCTCTGATCAGACGAATCTTCTGGCATTAAACGCCGCTATTGAAGCGGCCCGGGCGGGAGAATCCGGTCGCGGGTTTGCCGTAGTGGCGGAGGAAGTTCGAAAGCTTGCGGAGGCTTCGGGGCAGTCCACGGAGAAAATCCAAAGGTTGACGGAGGAGATCCACCGGGAGACCCAAGCGGTGGAGAACACCTCCTCGAAGGTGGAGGATTCCATCGAGGAGCAGGGCCGCCGGGTGGAAAACACCCGGAGCACCTTCAAAGAAATCATTGAAGGCATTCAGGCGATCCCGCCCTATATGGACAGCGTCAATCAAGAGCTAAGGGTAATGGACGATGCCAAGGAGGAAATGAACCGGCGGGTTGAGAAAGTCGCAAAGGTTGCGGGAGACAACGCCGAGGCTACCGAGGAAGTGGCGGCTTCCTCAGAAGAGTTAACCGCCTCCTCCCAGGAAATCGCCTCCACCGCCGAGGATTTAACCCGGCTCTCTCAAAGTTTATTAAAAAGCGGAAAACGTTTCCAAATATAATTAAACCATGGTAAAATTAAGTGTATCAGGGAAAGACTCCTAAAAGCAAAAAGTGCACCAGGGGGTCGGACCCCCTGGTACACTTTTTTATCATTCAACCCCGGTGTTTTTACATAATCTTTTCAACGTTTTTTCCGTTATCCCAAGAAGCGGTTTAAAAATGAAAGGAGGAGGAATATGCCAAGAAGTCTAAGGAGGAAAAGCAGTACAGGAATGTACCACGTCATCCTAAGGGGTATCAACAAACAGGTAATATTTCACGATGAATTGGATTATCGAAGGTTTTTAGAGGTGTTACAAGAGGCAAAAGAGAAAAGCGGGTTTGCGGTCCATGCCTACTGTATTATGAATAACCATGTACATATCCTGATCGAGGAGAAAGACGAACCGTTAAGCGTAGTTATGAAGCGTATCGGTTCCAGTTATGTGTACTGGTATAACCGGCGATACGACCGGGTAGGCCACCTTTTTCAGGGACGGTATCGAAGCCAGCCCATTGATGACGCACGGTATCTCCTGACGGTTCTTCGCTACATCCACCAAAATCCGGTGAAGGCTAAAATCAAAGTACACTGTAAAGACTACCGCTGGAGCAGCTACCGGGAATATCTGTACACAGAGGATCGAAAGGCCCCGATTCATCACGGGATACTTCTAACGGAAACCGGCTTTATGTTGGATTTATTTGCGATCGAGGGGCAGCTGGGCTTGGAACGCTTTAAAGAGTTTCACCGGGACGTGGAAGCGATTCCGAAAGAGGATGAGCCCATGGACATTGAAGAAGAGTATGAGCGGCCTTTCACCGATGAAGAGGCGGGACTGTTGATTTGCTCGCTATTTGGAATTCCCAGTTGTACTGTGATCAAGGACTCTGATAAAATACAGAGAAAGAACTATTTAGCGAGGCTCAAAAAAGAGGGCTTGCCCATTCGCCAAATTGCCCGGTTAACAGGCATACACCGAAGTACGGTGCAAAGGGCTTGAAAAAATAAAAATCCCTAGAGAAGAAAAAGTGTACCAGAGGGTCCGACCCCCTGGTACAAAAATGAGGAGGACTAAAAATGCTAGAAAAATTCGACACCATCATTTTCGATTTTGACGGCGTGATATTAAATTCCATGGATATCAAGGGGAACGGTCTTCGGCGGGTGTTTAGTGAGTACCCGAAGGATAAAGTGGAAAAGCTTGTGGCCTTTCATCATGAGAATGGGGGGATGAGCCGCTATATGAAAATCCGTTATTTCTTTGAGGAGCTCCTGGGAGAGGAGATCACTGAAGAAAGCGTAGTGGAATATGCCGAGCGGTTCTCAAAGCAAATGCGGACGGAACTGGACAACGAAGCATACTTAATTGAGGATGCGGTAAACTTTATCAAAAAGCATCACGGGAATTATCATTTACACATCGCTTCCGGTGCCGATGAAAAGGAGCTGCAGTATATTTGCAATCGACTAAAGCTTACCCCCTATTTTAAAACCATTGAAGGCTCTCCCAGGGTAAAGGAAGAAATAATTGATGGAATTTTGACCAGCTATCAATATGATAAGAAAACCACGCTATTGATCGGAGACTCAACAAATGACTATGAGGCGGCGAAGGAGAATCGGATCAGCTTTGCAGGATATAATAATGAAGCCCTAAAGACCTATGAAGATTTTTACATTGAAAGTTTCCAGCCTCTTAGAATACAGCATCAAGAGGACCCTGGTAAATCCCCCGCCGGCGTAAAGGAAAGCCGTGGAGAGTTTACCCTTCGAGGGATCACCCTGGAGGATGAAGAGGCATTTCAAGAGCTCATAAAAATACTGAACGATGCGGATGACTTGGGCTATGGGGTAGACTCCCGCTGGTACCGAAAAGTTCTGGAAGATGGAGAACACATCATCTTGGTGGGTTATTACTTAGGGGATTTGGTAGGGGTTTTTACCGGGATGATCAACACCCAGGATTCCCGGGCGATGAATCTTAATGTGGCCATCCATCCGAAGGTGCGCCGCCGGGGCTTTGGCACGAAACTCTACAAAGAAGGCATTCGCCGGGCCCGGGGAAAGAACATCGAAAAGCTGGAGGCCTACGGGAAAAACCGGATACCCGGCGGGGTGAAATTTTTGGAGAAGCAGGGTTTCTCAGTGGGGCTTTATTCCTGGGAGATGGAAAAGCAGTTGCAAAACAGCGAGCAAATTGCCGGGAAGCCTCAAGGGGTGGAGAAAATGGTAGAGGTGACCAAAGCAACCCCTGAAAGAGAGAAGGCCTATCAAGTGCTTTCCCAGGAGTGCTTTAATGACCTCTCCGGGGCTGGGGCCCTGGAGGAGGTCCTGAAAGATCCCTCGATAGGCATGTGGTTTTTAGACACAGAAAAGGGCGAGGGGGAAGTGGCCGGAGGGCTTGCGGTACAATTAAAGAGCAACACAAAAACCGCTTACTTCTTTGATATCGGCATTCGGCCTAAATACAGAGGAAAAGGCATGGGCCTATGGATGTTGCAAGAGGTAGAGCAGCAATTAGCAGCAAGGGGTTATGAAAAGGTATCTTTATTAGTGGCGGGAGAAAACGAAAAAGCCCTGAGGTTGTATCAAAAAGCAGGTTTCAGGGTCAAAGACGAAGAAATCGTGTTTTATAGAACTTTAGATTAGAAAAAAAGTGTACCACAGGGTCCGACCCCCTGGTACACAAATGATAGCGGCTGAAAATGTTATGGTTTTTTTTAACAGGCTGAAAAACAAAGATTTTAATAAATTGATTTAAAAAACCTAGAGGAATAATCAGGATCCGACAAAGGGAAAGTGCTCTGCAAAACCTTGTTAAATAATGATTTTGGGAGTGGTGAGGGGCTCGGAGGTAAAACTTACATAATTAAAATGAATACAAAAAACAGTGGATTTTGAAACAGGATATAAAAATAAGCCCTTGCCAAAACTTCCGACTTAGGGTATGATATATAGCATCTGTTTCTGAAAATACTGCAGCGGGGTAAAGTGTTTATATAATAAAATCTTAGAAATACGCAGTAAGCAACGCGGCAGATAACAGCGCACAAGAAAACTGTAGCAAAAAGAACCGCCACAAACGAAAAGTAGCAAAGTGGGATCGCTACCCGCTACGACGGTTTTTAAATCAGTTTTCAAATCAGTTTTCAAATCAGTTTTCAAAAACAAAACTAGGAGGTTTTATAATGTTAAAGAAAATAATGGTACTTATTATGATTTTATCCGCCCTGTTTTTTATCGGATGCGGTGAAGAAGAAGGAGACGTGGTTGAAGGAGAGGAACTATCAGGAGATGAAGCAGAAGAGGTTCTGGAGGGAAGCACCTTAGAGGCGATACAGGAACGGGGAGAATTCACTTTTGCCATGACGGGAGCCTATCCCCCCTTTAACTTTATCGACGACACAGGAGAACTTGTAGGGTTTGATATTGATATTGCCGGAGCCATCGCCGAAGAATTGGGCGTAGAGGCTGTTGGCGTAACCTTGACTTGGGACGGACTGATTACCGGATTGAACAACGGACGATTTGACAGTATCATCGGATCCATGGCGATCACCGAGGATCGTTTGGAACAGGTGAATTTCTCCGATCCCTATTACTATGACGGTGCCCAGTTCTTTGGACTGGAAGATGCCACGGAGGAAGACTTAGCGGATTATGACAATCCCGATGTAGGCGTTGTAACAGGAACCACCTTTCACAATTACTTAACGGAAGAAGTGGACAATGTAGGGGATATCCTACAGTTTGAAAGCGATGTAGACAATATGCGGGCCGTGGATCAAGGAAGAGCCGACGGGATGATTACCGGGGTATTGGTCGGTCTTAATGCCATCGATGAATATGACATGCCCTTAAAGCCCATCGGAGATCCTCTGTACGTGGAAGATATTGCCATTGCCCTTCGTCAGGATGACGATGATCTACAGGAAGCCATAAACGAAGCCTTAGAAACCATCAAAGCTGACGGAACCTATTCAGAAATCAGTGAAAAATGGTTTGGTACTGATATCTTGGAAGATCAACAATAGGAGGACAGAACTTGGAGTTAATCAGTGAGTTCATACAAAATATGCAGGAGTTTTTTGAAGTAGTCTTTATCTATATCCCCCGTTTTATTCCCGGGGTTATGATGACCTTGCAGTTATCGGTGTTATCCATTGTGTTGGGAACCGTCTTCGGACTGACCGCCACCTTGTTTAAAATGACGAAAATCAAACCCCTGGAAAAAGTCATCGATGTGTATATCAGCATTGTACGGGGAACCCCCTTACTGCTGCAGTTGATCTTTATTTTCAACGCTTTGCCGGAGATCGGAATCACTTTTTCCCCTTTTATCTCCGCTGCCATCGGTCTGGCTTTTCACAGCGGGGCCTATATCAGCGAGATCTTCCGTGGAGCCATCGAATCCATTGACGGCGGCCAGCGGGAAGCGGCGATTTCTCTGGGGATGAACAAATGGCAGGCCATGAAGCGGATCACCTTGCCCCAGGCATTTAAACGATCGGTCCCCTCTTTGGGAAATCAGTTTATCATTGCGATTAAAGACTCATCCCTGGCCAGTGCCATCACCATTACGGAGACCTTAATGCTTACGCGACAGTTTGTAGCGGCAACCTTTAATCCCTGGCCCATATTCTTTGTGGCGGGACTGTACTACATGCTGATTACAACGATTCTGAGCAAAGCACTGCTAAGATTAGAAAAGAGGTTGAAAGTATATGAGCGATAAAATTATAGAAAAGGGGACCCGGGATCAGCATCAAAACCCGAGTAAGTCCACCCCCATGATTGAAACGAAAAATCTTCACAAATACTTCGGAGAACTGGAAGTATTGAAGGGAATCAACATGACCGTGGAGGAGGGGGAAGTGGTTTGTATGATCGGCTCCAGCGGTTCGGGAAAAAGTACCCTTCTACGGTGCATTAATTATCTGGAGAAAAAGAATCGAGGAGATATTCTGATCGAAGGGGAAAAGGTGGAAGAGACCCCTCAGGCTATCAATGCCATGCGTCAAAAAGTGGGAATGGTATTTCAGCGTTTTCATCTGTTTCCCCATAAAACCGCCATCGAAAATGTGATGGAGGGTCCGGTTACCGTCAAGGGGATGGAAAAGGAAGAGGCCAGAGCGCTGGCATTAAAGCTTTTGGAAAAAGTCGGCCTATCGGATAAGGAAGAGGAATACCCCGCCATGCTCTCCGGAGGACAGCAGCAGCGGGTAGCCATCGCCCGAGCCCTGGCCATGGAGCCGAAGGTCATGCTCTTCGACGAGCCCACTTCGGCCCTGGATCCGGAGCTGGTGGGCGAGGTGCTGGGCGTTATGAAAGACTTAGCCCAGGACGGCATGACGATGATCATCGTCACCCATGAAATGGGCTTTGCCCGGGAAGTTGCGGATAAAGTGATTTATTTAAACGACGGTGTTATTGAGGAGACCGGAACCCCGTCGGAATTATTCGAAAACCCGAAAAACCCAAGGTTACAGGCTTTTCTCGGAGAAATACAATTTTAAAAGGTTAAAAAAAGTGTACCAGGGGGTCGGACCCCTTGGTACACTTTTTTTGTACCACAGGGTCCGACCCCCTGGTACACTTTTTGAGTACCGGCGTTGAAAAGAACTGCTAAAGTATATTTTAAAACAGTCATTTATGGGTAAATAAAGATTATTAGAAGATTTAGATTATTATCCACGGAGGAGTTAAGGTTCCCCGCGGTAGGTATAACATACAGAAAGCAGACAAAATCCAACAAAAATCTGACGAGCAAAAAACAGAAGGAGGAAAAGCAAATGAAAAAGAAATTGTTTATTCCGGGACCGGTAACGGTATCTCCGGACGTATTGGAAAAAATGGGTACCCAGATGATCGGCCATAGAACCAAGGACGCATCGGAGCTGCAACGACGAATTTCTGATAAAATGCGAAAGGTAATGTATACCGAAGAGGAGATTTTACTCTCCACCACTTCGGGAAGCGGACTTATGGAAGGGGCGGTCCAATCCTGCACGAAAAAACGGGCGGCGATTTTTTCCGTCGGAGCCTTCGGGGATCGGTGGTACAAGATGGCTAAGGGCAACAACGTGCCGGCGGATTTATTCCAATCCCCCATGGGAAAACACACCACACCGGAAATGGTAGAGGAAGCCCTGGCTTCGGGGAAGTATGACCTGGTCACCATCACCCATAATGAAACTTCCACAGGGATTATGAATCCCGTAAAGGAAATATCCAAGGTGATTAGAAAATATCCCGATGTGGTTTTTGCTCTGGATACGGTAAGCTCCCTGGGAGGCGTGAAAATCCCCTTTGATGAATGGGGAGTTGATATCGGCATCACCTCAACGCAAAAATGCCTGGGACTGCCGCCGGGAATGGCGATTGCATCCTTCTCGAAAAAGGCGATGGAACGGGCGAGGGAAGTGGAACACCGGGGATTCTATCTAGATTTGCTGAGCCTTTATGATACGATTCAGAAAAAGGACTACCAGTACCCATCCACCCCGTCAATTTCCCATATGTACGCCCTGGATTATCAATTGGACAAGATCCTGAACCGGGAGGGGCTGGAGAACCGATTCAATCGCCACCGGGAAATGGCGGATCATGTACGCTCTTGGGCGAAGGAACATTTTGAACTGTTTGCGGAAGAACCCTATGCATCCAACACGCTAACCACAGTAAGGAACACCCGGGGCATCAATGTGAAGGAGCTAAACCGGAAGCTGGGAGAGCGGGGTTATGCGATTTCTAACGGATATGGAGACTTAAAGGAAAAGACCTTCAGAATTGCCCACATGGCAGATACTACCATGGAGGAAGTGAAAGAGCTGTTAGCCCTTATCGAGGAGCTAATGGAGTAAAGGCAACGGGGTAGAAGGAAAAACAGCAGACAAACACACTGGAAAACGGAGGCGAATTAGATGATTAAAATACTAGCCAATGACAAAATCGACGACCAATCGGTACAGGCCCTGAAGGATCTGAATATTGAGGTGACGGAAGAGCACTACGATCCTGAGGCGCTGAAGGAGAAAATCAAGGATTTCGACGGGATTATTGTCCGTTCCGCTACGAAGTTAAGGAAAGAGGTGCTAAAGAGCGCTTTAGAAAGCGGAAAGCTGAAACTGATTATCCGTGCAGGGGTTGGGATTGATAATATAGATAAAGCTTTTGCAGAAGAGAAGGGCATAACGGTGAAAAACACTCCCGATGCCAGTACCACCGCGGTTGGAGAGCTGGTTCTGGGACATATGCTGAGTCTTGCCAGACATCTCCATCAGTCCAATGTGACCATGCGGAAGGGAAAGTGGATGAAAAAACAATACACCGGTATGGAGCTTGAAGGAAAGACCCTGGGAATTATCGGTTTCGGTCGGATGGGCCGGGCTGCGGCGGAAAAAGCCTATGGTATCGGGATGAAAGTCGCTTATACCAAAAGATCCGGTCCCGTGGAAGGCTATGAACATTATCAGTATCTTTCAAAGGAAGCGCTGTTAAAAAACGCAGATGTTATCAGTATCCATGCTCCCTACAATCCTAAGGTGGGGGCGATTCTCGATGAGAAGGCCTTTGATATGATGAAGGACGGGGTTTATGTCATCAATTGCGCAAGAGGCGGCGTGCTGTCGGAGGATGCTCTGTTAAAGGCGTTGGACAGCGGAAAAGTTGCAGCGGCAGCCCTGGATGTCTTTGAAGACGAACCTCTGGAAAAAGAGGAAATCTACAATCATGAAAAGATCTCCCTCAGTCCCCATATCGGCGCGGCCACCACGGAAGCCCAGGAAAAAATCGGGGAAGAGATTATCAAAATCGCAAAAGAATTTTTCGATCTGTAGGATTTCCGGAGAGATCGGAGGGAATCGGAAATAATGGGAAAAGAATGTGATGGGAATGGGAAAAGAATATGATAGGAATGAAAAAAGAATCTGAAGCGAATCCTTAGGAAATTTCAAGAAAATCCAAAGAATAAAAGGAGGGAATCTTATGGCAGTAGTAAAACCCTTTGCGGCGGTTAGACCAAAGCCTGAGGAGGTAGAGGAGGTATCCGCTCTCCCCTATGACGTTATGAACCGGGAGGAAGCAGCGGAGATGGCAAAGGACAAACCGAACAGTTTCTTGCATGTCAGTCGTTCGGAAATTGATTTGGATGAAGATATCAGTCCCTATGACCACCAAGTATACGCGAAAGCCAGAGAAAACTTAATGGACATGATGGGCCGGGGGGTGCTGTTGAAGGATCAGGAGCCGAAATACTATATTTACCGACAAATTATGGATGGCAGAGCCCAGACGGGAATCGTAGCAAGAGCGTCCATTGACGACTATCTGAGTGATGTGATCAAAAAGCATGAGCATACCCGGCCGGAAAAAGAAGAGGATCGAATCAATCATTTTGATGTAACCAATGCCAACACCGAGCCTGTATTTTTCGCCTATCGGTCTCAAGATAAGATTAACGAGATCATCGAAGAGTGGATCGATAAAAATGATACCGAGTATGATTTTGTTTCCGAGGATCAAATTCGTCATCAATTGTGGGTGGTGGATGAAAAAGGGGTGGTAGAGACCCTGGAAGATCTATTTGAACAGGTCCCGAATCTCTACATCGCCGATGGCCATCACCGAACGGCCTCCGCCACCAAGGTGGGGCTTTCAAGACGGGAGCTGAATCCCGATTACACCGGAGAGGAACCCTTTAACTACATGATGGCGGTGATTTTCCCCCATGATGAGCTGTTGATTATGGATTATAACCGGGTGGTTAAAGACCTAAACGGCCATAGCCGGGAGGCGTTCCTCGATAAAATCAAGGAGAATTTCGATCTGGAAAAATCCTCCGGCAAAGAGCCTTACAGGCCGGAAAAACTCCACGAATTCGGAATGTATCTGGAGAATCAGTGGTACAAACTTACCGCGAAGGATGCCATTGTAGATGACTCGGATCCTATTAAGCGTTTAGACGTCAGTATTTTACAGGAAAATCTCTTAAAGCCCCTACTGGGTATAGAAGATCCGAGAACCGATAAGCGCATTGATTTTGTCGGCGGGATCCGGGGATTGAAGGCCTTGGAAAAACGGGTCAACGAAGATATGAAAGTAGCCTTTTCCATGTATCCCACCCCGATTGAGGACCTGTTTGCCATTTCCGATGCCGGGGAAGTAATGCCCCCGAAGTCCACCTGGTTCGAGCCGAAACTCAGAAGCGGTTTATTCGTTTATTTACTGGAAGAGTAATAAATCAAAAATGTACCAGGGGGTCGGACCCTGTGGTACACTTTCTTTTTGTTTATATCCATGGGATTTGTGGTAAGAATATTACTAGAATGAATCAGGAGAAGAGGTGAGCTGATTGCTCTTAAAAGAACAACAAAAACTGATGATTGTTATTGTTATAATTGTGATGGTGCTGACCTTCGGGACCATTGGTTATCAGATGTTACTGGATGTAAGCTTTGTGGACGCCCTGTATATGACGGTAATAACCATATCCACGGTAGGGTATACCGAAGTGGGAGAGATGACGGATCAGGCAAAATATTTTTCCATGCTGATCATTGTTATGGGCCTCGGTACCGTGGGTTATGCTGTGACCTCTGCGGTAGGCCTGTTGTTAGAGGGGACATTTAAAGAATCCTGGAGGAGGCGGAAGATGGATAAACAGATCAAAGAATTAAAAGATCACTACATACTTTGCGGCGCAGGAGAAACAGGACAAAGTGTGATTAAACAATTTGAAAACAGTAAAGTGGACTTTGTAGTCATCGAAATTAGGGAGCGGATCGTAAAAGAACTGGAAGAACGAGGGGTTCTGGTGATTCAAGGAGACGGAACCCATGAAGAGGATTTGGAAAAAGCACAGATTTATAAAGCCAAGGGCCTGGTTTCAAGCCTACCGAAGGACTCTGCCAATGTGTTTGCTGTGCTTACCGCAAGACAGATGAATCCCAAGCTTTATATTGTTTCCAGGTCGGTGGAAAGCACGTCCCGAGAAAAACTCAAAAAAGCAGGAGCCAATAACACCATCTCCCCTAATGTGATCGGCGGGATGCGTATGGCCTCCTTTGTGATCCGGCCTTCTATTATTTCTTTTTTGGATATCATTACCCATGCCGGGGACGTGGTGCTGGACTTGGAAGATGTGGTAATCTGTGAAGGCTCCAGTTTAAAGGGACAGAGTCTAAAAGAGGCGAAAATTCCTGAGCGGACGGGGTTAATTGTATTGGCCATTCGAAAAACCGGAGAATTTCAACCGAGACTGAACCCCAGCTCCGATGAAATATTGGAAATGGGAGACTCGATGATTGTCCTTGGTAAGGAAGATCAGGTAAATGAGTTAAGAGAGATTGCCTGTGATGACGGGAAAAGAGACCCGTTAAAAGGATTGGAGGATGCTCGAAAAAATGCGAAGGAAAGCGAAACTCAGGAGGAGTAAAGGCTCAAAGATCGTGTTTCAGTTCAATTCATTAAGTAAAACACTTAATAAAAAGACGGCGACCCTTTAAGGTCAGCCGTTTTTTTTAAGGGGAAAAAATCTCATATAGGGTTTGTAAGGGGGATGGGAATGATTCCTTCGGCTAAACTAAAAAATGAGAATATGAAGGAATCCTCGAAAAACAATACCGATCACTGCGGCGATTATCGCCGGTCGCGCCACCTTGGCCACCCGGGGGCCTGTGGCCATGAGTACCGCAAGTCCCACGGGATCCAGGGGATTCATGGTAAAGCCCGCCATGCGGTTTAACTCCGAGACGGTCATCAGACCTTCTTCCATAATATCCAGGATAATGGCCATCATGGCGGTGCCCCCCGCGATAAACTTGGTAACGATGGGAAGGACCGCGATGCTTGGAATACCGATTAGGGTTAAGAGCGGTGCCATAATCGTTTCCAGTATGTCGATAATCCCTGCCATTTCAAAGATATTAACCATTAAAATTGCCAGGATCAATGGCGGAATGGATTTCAATGTGATTTGTAGTCCCTCTTCTCCGCCTTTGAAAAGCAGAGGAATGAACTTCTTTTTTTGCTTTCCGGTATCTTCCTCTTCCTCGGATTCGGAAGGATCTTCCTTTGCAGGATGGTGGAGGTCCAGCTTCACACACATTTTAAAGGCAATAAAACTTGCCAAAAGCCCTGCGGGAATAGAAGTCAGGATATTGATCGGAAGGTTTAGCCCCACCGCCGCTAAGGGGAAGGTGGCATTGGCCTGGGCCATAACGAGAATCGCGGCCAAAGTAGCAGCAATTCTGGCGTCGCTGATAGAAGGGCGCATTTCCATAACCTTCAACGTGGCCACCGGGGCGGCGAAGGAAATAAAAAGAATTTGGATCAAGGCAAAAACTCCCAGGCCCGGAAGACCGAAAATCAGCAGCAGGGGGGAAAAAACCACGGCGACTTTATTTAAAACGTTTTTTTCCTCCAAAACCTTCATGATCGCCATCATGGTTACCATGATGGGCATTATTAAGTACAGGGATAAATCGATGCCTCGGGCACCGGAATCTAAAATCATATCAATTACCTGTTGCAAGGGAGCACCACCTTTTCTAGTCGTTGCGTATCTTTATTAATATAGCAAATATTTGCCCAAAATACAATAAAAAGCGGCAAATAGAAGAGGCAAATAAAAACCGACAAATGAAAGCCGACAAATTAAAAGGCAAATAGAAGGGGGATCTATTTGCCTTTTCCATATGTTTTACCTGGAAATGCGGTCATTCATTGCAACCGCCCAATTGTTGCGTTATCTGTATAAACTTGTTGCATTATTTGTATAAACTTGTTGTGTTGTTTGTATCGGTTTTCGGTTGAAGGTTAGTAAAATGCAATAGTTAAAGGTTTCAACCGATTCATCTTAGGGGATGGCTTATAGTACTACGCCGCCGTCTACAGAAAGCACTGTTCCCGTTACGAATCGAGCTTCGTCGGAAGCTAAGAATAAGCAAGCATTTGCGATATCTTCAGGCTCACCTAGTCGTCCTAGGGGTGCTTTTTCACGCATCATGTCCAATACATTGTCGGGCATTTTTTGAGTCATTTCCGTCATAATGAATCCGGGAGCTACAGCATTTACCGTAACGTTCTTTCGGCCAACTTCTTTAGCCATAGTCTTCGTCATACCGATGACACCGGATTTTGTTGCGGCATAGTTTACCTGACCGAAGTTTCCGTAAAGGCCTACAACGGAGGAGATGTTAATAATGGAACCGGTTTTCTTGTCACGCATAATTTTTACCGCTTCCTGAGCGCAATTGAATACGCCTTTTAGGTTTACGTTAATTACTGCGTCCCACTGCTCTTCCTTCATCTTATAAAGCTGGGCATCTTGTGTAATTCCAGCATTGTTTACCAGGATGTCCAGGGTACCGTGCTCTTTTACTACGGTTTCAAATACTTCCTGAACCCGAGCCCGGTCAGTTACGTCCATAGCGTATCCTACCGCATCGCCGTACTGCTTCATTTCTTCAATGGACTTTTTAACGCCTTCTTCATCGCGGTCGATCAGGACTACTTTGGCCCCTTCTTCTAAATATTTCTTTGCAACTGCGTTTCCAATACCTCGGCTGGACCCTGTTACCATGGCTACTTTTCCTTTTAATCTCATAAATACATACCTCCTAATATTATTTGGGCAAAAGAGGACGGTTCTCCTTTGTCAACCTCGTTACAACGGGCAATAAATCTTTTTTGCCCGGAAAGTTTATCAGGCTCCCAGGGGAACCGTCCCCCTGGGCTGCCTACTTTAGAACTGTTGTCATTTTTGTATTTGTATTTCTACTGTGACTACTGTATCGGATCTGAGGATGTTTACTGTATCGGATGCTGTCGCTATGTCTACGGGTGTCTACTAAACCTGGATGCTGTCGCTATGTCTACCGGTGTCAAGGATGCCTGCCAGTATACTGATTGTATTAAATAGTGTCCTGGGATAGTTTATACCCTTCTTTCAAAATAATAATAGTTAACTAATCAGTATTTCATACGGAGGGTGGTAGAATCTAAACCAATCCGATGGATCCTAAAATGATTCCGGCAATTACAGCAGCGATAGGAATTAAAGAACCTACTACAAAGATTTCCTTGTAAGAATCCTTATGGGTCATAGCAGTTACTGCAAGCAAGGTAAGAACCGCGCCGTTATGAGGCAGGGTATCCAGTCCACCGGAGGACATGGAAGCAATTCTATGGAAGGCTTCCGGCGGAATACCGGTTGCTTGAGCAATTTGTAGATACTGATCGCCTAAGGCAGCCAGGGCAATGCCCATACCACCGGAGGCGGAACCTGTGGCTCCTGCAAGGATGTTAACGGATACGGCTTGAGAAATCAACGGACTTCCTTGAATACCCATTACCAACTCCGTCAAGGTTTCAAATCCCGGCACCGCTCGTACCACTGTACCGAAACCAACGGCAGCGGAAGTGTTGATAATCGCAATTACGGAACTGGAAGCTCCTTGGTTTAAGGTGGTTTTAATGCTTTCAATTCGAGGGATATTCAAGGCTACGCCTAATAAAATACCTGCAAGTAAAGCAACGATAATGTCTAAGTCGAAAATATTCAGTAAAGAAATAACGGTAAGCAGGGGCAGTGCTGAAAGGGCCGGATTGGGAAGTTTCGAAAGATCTATTTCCGGAGCCTTATCCTTGGGTTCGTCGTAAACATCTCCAAGGGCGTTATACTTCTTTCTTCGCATTTCCAGGAAGAAAATTCCTCCACCGCACATGATGATGGCACCCACAATTCCCATGATGGGAGCGGCCGTTGCCGAAGTTCCATAATACTCCATGGGGATCAGGTTTTGAATCTGAGGCGTTCCGGGAATGGCTGTCATGGTAAAGGTAAAGGAACCAAGAGCGATGGTACCGGGGATCAATTTTCTAGTGATATTCGCTTCTCTAAAGAGAGAAAGAGCGATGGGATACATGGCAAATACAACTACGAATAAAGAAATTCCACCAAAGGTTAATACGGCACAACCGGCAACTACGGCGGAGATCGCCGCTTTTTTACCGAATTTCGAGGTTAACCACTGGGCAACGGACTGAGCCGCGCCGGAGTCTTCCATGACTTTTCCGAAAACCGCACCGAGCATAAATACGGGGAACCAGGACTTAGTAAATCCGACAAAACCGCCCATATAAGCTTCCGTATAGGCCGGTAATAAATCTAAGCCTCCGGTAATTGCAACCACCAGGGCACAAAGAGGTGCAATCCAGATGATGGAGAGCCCTTTGTAGGCTAAAAACATGAGTAACGCAAGACCAATAATAATACCAATCATAAATTTTCCTCCTTAAGTTTGTGTTCGGTCTAATGGGATTTAGACCTAAAAAATTAAAAATCCTTTGATAGTTTATAAATTTACACAGGTGTCTATAAAAACTTTAGAAACATCGTGGGAATTTCCCCGCCGGAGAAGATGAATTTCCCCGGCGGGACTGATTTACAGGGTATTGCTAAGTGTTAAGTTCATTTTTTCCGGCTTGAAAATCCGGCTGTCCATTTCCTTCAGATCTTCTGCGATCACCGGCTTAAAGTCCATATAAGCAAGAATATCCTCTTGAAGGTCTACTCCCGGTGCAATTTCTGTCAGTACTAAGCCGTCATCCTTCAGTTCAAAGACGGCTCGTTCCGTGATGTAGACCACCGGCTGGTTTGACTCGACGGCAAACTCGCCGCTAAAGGTAACATGCTCTACATCCTGTACAAACTTTTTCGCTTTGCCTTCCTGGGTAATCTTTAATTCTCCGTCCGCTGCTTCGGCTTTGAAGCCACCGGCGGTAAAGGTTCCGCAGAAAATAACTTTTTTCGCATTCTGGGTAATGTTAATGAAGCCGCCGGCACCGGCAATCTTGGGTCCGAACTTACTTACATTAATATTCCCGATTCGGTCGCACTGGGCAAGGCCTAGGAAGGCTACGTCCAGTCCGCCGCCGTCATAAAAGTCAAATTGGTTCGGCTGATCAATAATCGCCTGGGGATTGGTTGCAGCCCCAAAGCTTAAACCGCCTGCGGGTACTCCACCAATCGGGCCGGGCTCTACGGTGAGGATCATTTCTTCCCCTACACCTTCTTCGTTCGCCACAGAGGCTACCCCTTCAGGCATTCCGATTCCTAAGTTTACAATCGCTTGGGGAATCAACTCCATAGCGGCTCTTCTTGCAATGATCTTACGTGGATCCAGTGCCATAGGCTTTACGGAGGTCACCGGTACCTGAATGTTGCCTGTATAACTTTCATTGTATTGCTCGGCGAAGGTTTGCATATGATTTTTCATATCCACCGTCTCTACAATGAAGTCTGTATAAATCCCGGGTACTTTTACCAGTCGAGGGTCAAGGGTACCGCCTTTAACTACCTGCTCCACTTGAACAATGACTTTTCCTCCGGAATTTTTAACAGCTTGTGCAATGGATAATACTTCGAGGGAACCGGCTTCTTTTTCCATGGTGACATTCCCGTATTCATCGGCGTAGGTTCCTCGAATTAAGGCATAATCGATGGGAAAGGCTTTGTACATTAAGTATTCTTCCCCGTGGATTTCCATTAATTCCACTAAATCCTCCTTGGTGCAGTCGTTGAGTTTACCGCCATCCAATCGAGGGTCCACAAAGGTTTTAAGCCCCACCTTGGTGATGGTTCCCGGTTTGTTAGCGGCGATATCTCTAAATAAATGAGAGATGGTTCCTTGGGGGAAGTTATAGGCTTCCACCTTATCCGCCAGGGCAAGCTTCTGGATCTTCGGAACAAGACCCCAGTGGCCGCCAACCACTCGTTTTAACAGTCCCTCGTGACCTAAATGGTTTAGGCCCCGCTCTTTGCCGTCCCCTTGTCCCGCGGCGTAAACCAAGGTCAGGTTCTGGGGTTGACCGGTTTCCAGAAAATGCTCTTCCAATGCAATTTCCAGTTCTTCGGGCACGGCATTCCCCACAAATCCGGCGGTTGCCAGGGTGGAGTTGGACTCAATACAAGATACTGCTTCTTTTGCGCTTGTAAATTTGGGCATTGATATACCTCCTAAAAATTATTAATAATTTAATTGTAGAATTGTTTGACATTATAATAAGAAGCAAGGGCCGTGCCAATATTTAATTTTGATCAAAAAAAAAGGAGAAAAATCAAAAAACATTAGTAAAATGACTAAAATACAAAAATAAAAAAACAAGAACCCCAGGATTCATGGGAACTGTTTAAATAATAAGAAAATCTTATATAATTCGAAAAAAAATCATTACAATGATAGCTTTTCCTTTCCAAATGTTGCTCAACTCAATATTATTCGTCGGGAAACTATGAAATATTATTAACGGAATGAACAGAAAGTGAACACAAAATACCGAAATTATCAGAAAATTAATAAAACAAATCCGGAAATCCCTTCGGATCAAGGGCTTTGGAGGGGTAAAAGAAACAACAAAAAAACGTGTAAACAAAATGAACAATGAACAAAATGTTTACACGCAACTGTTAAAGACCGTACTCTTCAATTTTCTTATAAAGACTGGTGCGGCTGATTCCCAGTATTTTAGCGGCTTCTAATTTATTGTGTTTGGTTTTATTCAAGGCTCGTTTAATGGAATCCCGCTCCACCTTTTGGACCTGCTCCTTTAGGCCTAGGCCCTGGTCCAATCCCAGTGGCGAAGAACTTTCCCGGAGATAAGGGGGAAGATGGTCGGTATCGATTCTTCCTTCGCTGTCCATTAAATTCAGTGCCCGTTCAATGACATTGGAAAGCTCGCGGATGTTTCCCGGCCAGCTGTACTTCTTTAGCACCCACAGAGCTTTGGGGGTTACCTCGGTAACTCCGAGACCCAGGTCCTTGGAAAGCTTTTTAATTAAATATCGGGCAATGATTTCGATGTCGCTGTCTCGTTTGCGTAAGGGGGGAAGGGTTATTTTCACTACGTTCAAGCGGTAATACAGGTCTTCTCGAAACTGCTGCTTCGCCACCAGCTCTTTCAAGTTTTTATTACTGGAGGCGATGATGCGAAAGTCCAACTTTTTGCTTCGAACCCCCCCTACACGCTCAATTTCTTTTTCCTGAATGGCCCGGAGGAGTTTTACCTGCATATTTATTGGCATATCCCCGATTTCGTCCAGTAAAATCGTACTGTTGTTGGCCATTTCCAGTTTTCCCAGCTTGCCCCCTTTTTTCGATCCTGTAAAGGCTCCGTGTTCATAACCGAAAAGTTCCGATTCCAAAAGCTCGCCGGGAATGGCGGCGCAGTTGACTTTGATTAAGGGGAAATCTCCCCGGGGACTTAGGTGATGGATGGCCTGGGCCACAAGTTCTTTCCCTGTGCCGGATTCGCCCTCTAAAAGAACATTGGACTTGGTATTGGCAACTTTTTGGATCATTTTTTTTACGTACTCAATCTCCGGGCTGTCGCCAATGATGTCCTCTAAAGTGTAGCCTGTGGTCATTTTCTTAAACTCTTCTTGATAAAACTGAAGTTCTTTTTCCATGTCCCGTACACGTTTTACGTAGGATTCCATTTCCACCAAATCCTTAAATACCACGGTACCCACCGCGCCAATGAGTTTGTTGTTTTTAAAAATGGGAATCCGATTGGCCACCATGGTGTTTCCTTTGATTTTTTGAAACTCACCGATTTCTTCCCTCTGGTTTTTCACTACGATGTGCATCCGAGTGTTTTCAATGACCTCGGTTACATGTTTGCCCAGAGCTTCTTCCTGTTTGACCCCTAAAAAGTCGCAGTAGGCTTTGTTTAGCAGGATGACATACCCCTCGGTGTCCACAACCACTACCCAGTTAAAGATATGATTGAAAATATTACGGTACAAATCCAGCATTTCGTTAAGGTCTTTATCGGGATTTTGGAATGATTCTGTGTTCATAATTCTCACCTCGTGATCTTTTATATTTGTATTGCATACTGTAAATAGCAGTGTAATGGAATGTGCAGCGGTTTCATTGTAAATAAAAACACTTAACTTAAAACCCCTGATAGGAAACAAGTAACGATAAAAAAGCGGATAGAGAGAACTCTATCCACTTTATTATATCAAACTTTTTCAATTTAGTAAAAACTTTGTTCAGTTACTGTACAATGCTACCGAAGATTCTACATTTTTACAATTAAGCTGGTTCCCATGCCTCCACCGATGCAAAGGGTGGCCAGGCCGTAGGTGCTCTTTTGTTTTTTCATTTCATGAAGCAGGGTAACAAGAATTCTTGCACCGCTTGCGCCAACCGGGTGACCCAGAGCGATGGCGCCGCCGTTCACGTTGACTTTTTCATCTACCCACTGAAGCTCTTTACCCACGGCTAAGGCTTGGGCTGCGAAGGCTTCGTTGGCTTCAATCAGGTCCATATCCTCCAGAGTCAACTTGCCTTTTTCCAGGGCACTTTTGGTTGCATTTACGGGACCGATGCCCATAATGGAAGGATCCACACCGGAGTTACCGTAGGATACGATGGTTGCCAGGGGCGTAAGACCCAGTTCGTCAGCCTTTTCCTTAGACATGACCACAACCGCTGCGGCGCCGTCATTGATTCCGGAGGCATTGCCTGCGGTTACGCTACCGTCTTTTTTAAAGGCCGGTCGAAGCTTACCAAGTTTGTCCGCCGTAATTCCCGGCTTAATAAATTCATCGGCATCAAAGATGATGTCGTCTTTCTTACGCTGAGGAATGGTCACGGGAACAATTTCCTCCTTGAACTTTCCTTCCGCACGAGCTTTTTCCGCTTTGTTTTGTGAGGCGGCGGCAAAGGCGTCCTGCTCGTCCCGGGTAATGTCGTATTTCGCTGCCAGGTTTTCTGCGGTCACACCCATATGGTACTGATTAAAGGAGTCGGTTAAGGCGTCGTTGATCATGGTATCCACCATTTTAATATCTCCCATTTTCGCTCCCCAACGGGTTTTATCCGATACGTAAGGGGCTTGGGACATGTTTTCCGTTCCGCCGGCTACCACGATGTCGTTGTCGCCGGTTAAAATGGTTTGGGCCGCCATGGAGACGGTTCGAAGACCGGATCCGCAAAGCATGTTAATGGTTGTAGCGGGTTTTTCGACGGGAATACCGGCATTTACCGAAGCCTGTCGGGCAACCCCCTGGCCTAGACCGGCCTGCAGAATGCAACCCATATATACTTCGTCTACAAGATCCGGAGCCACTTTGGCCCGGCTTAAAGCTTCCTTAATGGCGATGGAGCCTAGATCCGGAGCACTCACTCCCTTAAGGGCACCTCCGAAATTTCCGATGGGGGTTCTTACGGCACTGACAATTACAACTTCTTTCATAAACAAATTCCTCCTTTTATTATATTCTAATGATTTTCTTCCTATTGAATATTCTTGCAAATATTGTGCCAAAAATCAAATGTAAAACATCAACTTTTCTATTGATACCCATTTCGCCGGCAGATATTAATGATTTAAAAAAAGAATAAAAACAAAATTTTTGGTAATAATAGAAAACCTAATGACTTCGGGGAAAGTTTCTTAAATCAAATTTTGTCAAAAAATTATAAAAATAACAAAAGATATCATTTCATAAAACCTACTATAATGATATAATTATATAGAGTAAAGAAAAATACATCGAGGAGAATGCAAGATGAAGAAAAGGATTGCAGTTGTTGTGGTTTTCGTAAGTTTGTGGACATTATTCGTACTGTATCCGAATCCTTACCGTTTAGGAGTAAGCGGTGCAAGAATAGTAAAGCCTGTCATTAACCCCGATGCCGTAAGTCATTTGTTGGAGGAGTTGCCGGAAACCCCGGGGGAGATTGAAGCGTATGTCCTTAGGGAAATCGTACCCTATCAGTACGACTGGCAAAGTTACGGGGTTCCTTTCTATTTTCCCCGGGTAGAGGAAGTCTTAGCCCGCGGGCGGGGAGACTGCAAAAGCCGATTTGTGGTCTTGGCCTCTATTTTTGAGGCCCTGGATATCCCCTATGAAAGAAGTTTTTCCCTGAGTCATTTTTGGATCACCTACGAAGGGAAGGAAGAGAGCTCCATGGAATCCGTGGAAAATGCGTTTTTAGTCCAGGGAGATGAAGGGGTGAGTCTGCAGATTCCGAGGGAGAGTTTACAAGATACTTATGATACGCTAAGAGCGGGATTTTGGGATGCCATGCCCGGCCACCGTAAGGGACTGCTGTTGATGGGACCGCCCCTATCCCTGTTTATATCCGCGTTTGTAACAGCTAAAGAGCAGGGGGCTTACAGATTTCGAGGCAAAGCTCTTGTTTTCAGTAATCAACTAAAAGCAACCTTGAAGGAGTCCCGAGAGAGTTCAGAGGAAAATACCCAAACGAACGAAGCTTAGACGAAACCACAACAAAACAAAGAAAAGCCCGAAAATCCGGAGACAGCTGAATGTCCTTGGATTTTCGGCCTTTTTTGTGCCGTTCTTCTGTCGCTCTAATGTCTTCGATAGACTTGGAGGGTAAGCTTTCCGTTATCCAGTTCCACATTGGCGGAGTCGATCAGCATACTGACCAGGTTCATCTGCTCACTGGAATCCACGGTGCCCACCAGATTCCAATAGTATTCCTCTAATTCCTCTTGGCGGGGTTTGTTCAGTTTTTTCGAAAGGGCCTTTAACTCCTCCCGGTCCACAATAGAGGGGTAGCCGGACATGATAATGGAGGATTCGGTCTTTCCCTGAAGAATTTCAATTGAGATATCTTCCATATGCAGATCAAAATAATAATGCAGCAGTTCATTTAACACCCGAATCAGTTTTTGCTGAACTTCATTCATCCTAAATCACTTCCTTTTTTAATGATGTAATAATCGCCACAAGAAAAGCGGCCACAAATCCTCCGGAGAATCCGTTGTTGTAAAGGTTCATCCCTCCGTGAACCGCGCCGACGTTCATGACCATGGCCATGTGTAAGAACCCTGCCAGCACTCCGTAGGGCCAGCCGAAGCGTCCCGAGATAGGGGCTAAGGTGGTTCCGAATAAAGCTCCCAGCAAAGCGCCGGTAGAATTCACATCCCAGATATTAAACAGGGTGGCTAGGTAGATTCCCACAAAAATCGGTAAAATGTTTTTCGTGTGTTTACCGAAAGCCCCGAAGCCTACAATGGTAAAAATTCCACCGATAATAGGGCCGTTCAGCTCGCCGTTTACCATAACCACATATAAGGTAGAGATCAGTCCCAGGATTCCCATATTGATCATGGTTATGCCGAAGCCGCTGATGGTAACAAAGTCGGTAACCAGTTGTCCCGCATGGGTTAAAAGATTTTTATATCCCTTAAACCTCCAACGATTGAAGTAAAGCCCCACCACGATGAAAGAGGTAAACAGCAGGCCTAAATAAAGGGAAAATGCGGGGTTGTTCCCCGAGGATACAAAAAGCACGCCCTCGTGGTCATAGCCGAAGGCCCTAAATACCGCCATAAAAACCATTCCGGTGACTCCACAGGTGAAACCGATATTATAAAGGTTAAACCCTTGATGAAACCGAACAAAGTGGGCCGCCAGGGATGGAAGGACGAACCCTGCCAGGGTTCCAAAGGTCACCGCCAGTAAAATTCCCTGGATAAGGGGAAAGTCATAGCCGAAGGAAACCTGGGAGACCAGGGGTCCAAGGGCCGTTCCGAAAAACGCGGGAAGAATAAACTTGTTGTACTTCTCTTTTTGCACCCGGCTGTATAAAAAGACGCCGAATAAAATCGGTAGAATGTTGTAGAGGTTTTTACCAAAAAGAGCGAAACCTCCGATGGTTAAAATCGCCGCCATCAAGGGGCCGTTCATGTTTACTTCGTTTTTTCTTGCGATTCCGATGGCCACAATCATTAACAGGCCGCTGTTAAACAGAGCGCTGCCGATGTTGGCAATTTCAAAATAGTCCGACACCAGAATACTGGGCGCCACGATGATGGCCTGCATGCCTCGGAGGATTTCCATCGGGGTGTTAAATATCAGGCTTGAAAGTAAAATGGCGATGGCATAACCGAGGATAACATAGTATTTGGTATCATCGGAGACCGGTATAACGGTCTCAACTTCTTCTTGTGATTCTTCTTTCGGTTCCGAGAGATTTTCCCGGACCGCATGTACTACACTGGAATTAGACAATGGTAATCACCCTTTATGAAATATTTGTCAAACAATTCTATGGGTTTTCCAGATTTATCGATGTACAGAATTTCATTACAATTATATCATGAAATAAAGCGCTGTCTATAATTCTTTGAGAAAAAAAGGTTTTATAAGCCGTAGTTTAATTGTAAAAGTAAATTAGACCCCTATTTATAAAACTGTCTAATTTAGTCTTACAAATCCAGAGGTCTAATTTAACCTTACATACTTTTGAGTATTATTAGCAGCTGTTTTGTGAAATTTCTT